>CALIBA010000088.1 GCA_938045435.1 uncultured Selenomonas sp. | reverse complement strand
AGGTGGATGTGTCGCCCGGGCTGCCGGGCTTTGAGCTGGTCGGGCTTCCCGATACATCGGTGAAGGAATCGAAGGAGCGGGTACGCACTGCGATTCGGAACTCGGGCATTCAGCTGCGGCAGGAGCGTGTGACGGTGAATCTTGCGCCCGCCGATGTGCGAAAGGACAGCTCCGGTCTTGATCTGCCGATTGCCGTTGGTCTCCTTGCATCTTACGGTATGGTTCCCGAGGCGGCGGTGCAGAGTGCGCTTTTCTCGGCGGAACTTTCTCTCGATGGGAACTGCCGTCCGATCAGCGGCATTCTCCCGATGGCTATTACAGCGCGGGAACATGGGCTGACAGAGTTTTACGTTGCTCCATCCAATGCAGATGAGGCACTCCTCATTGATGGACTAAAGGTCTATGCGGTCGAGAATCTGGCGCAGCTTGTGCGCCATCTGACGGGAACGGAAACGCTGACCCCCGCCGCGCAAAAACAAATCAAAGACACAAAAGACAATACCTTCACCGATGACTTTGCGGATGTGCAGGGGCAGTATCAGGCGAAACGTGCGCTTGAGATTGCGGCGGCGGGAGGGCATAATGTTCTGATGGTCGGTGTGCCCGGCTCTGGCAAGACAATGCTGGCACGTCGGATGCCTTCGATTCTGCCAGAGCTGACGAAGGAAGAAGCCATCGAGATCACAAAGATCTACAGTATTTCGGGACTGCTCGGCAAGGATACAGGGCTTGTGACCACGCGCCCCTTCCGCAGTCCGCATCATACGTCCTCGACGGTGGCGATGATCGGCGGCGGGAGCATTCCGCGTCCTGGTGAGGTGACACTTGCGCATCACGGCGTTCTCTTTCTCGACGAGCTGCCGGAGTTCAGCAAGAAGACGCTTGAGGTGCTGCGTGAGCCGATTGAGGATCGCCAGATTACGGTGTCGCGTGCGAATGCGACGCTGACCTTTCCCTCTAGTATCATTTTGGTAGCCGCGATGAACGAAGTAACGTCGATAACGATACAATGTAATGATGAACGCGAGGCGGCTTGATACCTTATCGAATTACACGAATTGGTAGGGGAGGATCTGAAGAAAGCTGCAGGGGCGAGTACATAGAAAAGGTTTCACAGATTTTTATTTCTTAGGGAAATTATACACGACTCATGGGCAATAATTCACTCATAAGAAGAATTCACACTCAAAAACGGCGCGTAGCTTTTAGCTGCACGCCGTTTGGCCTATCTTCCGCGTTTCTTCATGGTTTCGCGAGATGATTTTTGCTGCATTGTCGCCTTACCTGGCTATGACTGCGTTTTCACAAATGTGCCAGAAGTTCTTGTAGGAGTGCCTCATCTTGCAAAAGCGTGATGGCAAAACATTTCTTTCCGGCATCTTTGAGCGATGCGCCGATGTGATATGCCTCTTGGTGGTCAAGAATAAGGAACCGATCGTGAAAGGCATTGGTATGATTGATGGTAAGTGTTGGATATTGTCTGTTGAAGGTCGTAACATCTGCTGCCGTCAATCTCGTATTGCTGAATGTGTGGATTTCCACATCGACATTGACTTGCTTTTTTGCCAGCAGATTGAGTGTTCCTATATCCACATAACCGTCAATAAGAATGATGTCCTTCGTTGCTTTTTGAATTAGACCCGCCAACAAGCTGAAGGCATCGTAAATTTGTCCGTTGAAGAATATCTTTTGGCTGGACTCCGTATGGGCATGGATAAAACCAAAGACTTGCTCGAATTTTTCATCGGTTTCTTTTTGAGAGATGAGTTGCTTTAGCTCTATTCGTTCTATGCGTTCGAAAAGTTGGGCATTCCCCGCGATGAATCGCCGCATTTCGACAAAAGCCCGCATAATTCCGATACTGACCGCTATGGCGACATCGCTTCTCAGTACTCCGGACAGCATGGAAATCCCCTGCTCCGTGTAGACGTAGGGGAGATAGCGTCTGCCGCCATGTTCAGTATCACTTGAAATCCCAATTTGGGATTTCAAGATTTTAAACTCATCTTCTGTGAGTTGAAAGCGAAAATCATCCGGGAAGCGGCTGGCATTTCGGGCAACATTGCGATTCAGTATTCTTGTCTCTACTTGATAAAGCTGCGCCAAATCTGAGTCCAGCATAACTTGAACGCCACGAACGGTGTACACCAAGTTTCTTATATGACTTGTGTCTACTGGAACTATGGCTGTCTGCTCAGGAGATTTCTCGCTCATAAAAGACCCTTTCTTCTTGAGGTGCCAAATTGGGATCTCAAATTTGGCTGTTGCATAGAAATTAACCAAATTTTCTTGAGGTAACTTTTACTAATTCTACAGAAAATTGTCGATTTCCTACTAATCCCCCAAAATTATACCATAAAATATGATTAAATATCAAAAAAAGAAGTGAATTTGCAGGAAACTTCTTGCTGATCGGGATGACGCATTATATAATGGTAAAAATTAGAAATGTGTATAAGATAGAATTGCAATGGAGGTGATGGTTATGACACGTATTCCTGCCGAGGATAACTATATAAGCATAGATGAGGCGGCTGAATACATTGGCATAAAGACTGTAACACTTAGAAATTGGATAAAGAGCAAGAAGCCAGGGCTACCGGCGTATCGTGTGGGAAAACTGTGGAAATTCAAACGATCAGAATTAGATGAATGGATAGCCAGCGGAAAAAGTGCTATGGAATAAATATAGGTTCGTATGATTAGCGGTAAATAAGACGACAAGTCTGGCTGAATAAGAACACACGAGGAGAATAAATTTATGAACAAGCAGCAATTGGCATCGACTATCTGGGAGTCGGCAAATCAGATGCGCTCCAAGATTGAAGCAAATGAGTATAAGGATTTTATTTTGGGCTTCATCTTCTACAAATATCTGTCAGACAAGGAAGTACAGTTCTTTGAGGGAATTGGCATGACGGAGGAGACCATCAAAAAGCTGAACGAGTCGCAGAAGAAGTATGTGAACCATGCCCAAAGGAAGTTGGGATATTTCATAGCCTACGACAATTTGTTCTCCACATGGATTGAGAAAAAATCGAAGTTCGATGTGTCTAATGTCCGAAAGGCACTCTCCGCTTTTGACCGTCTGATTGGAAAATCCCATAAAAAGCTATTCACCAACATATTTAAAACACTTCAGACAGGGCTTTCCAAATTAGGCGCAACTGCCAGTGAACAGACCAAGGCTATCAGTAATCTCATTGGTCTTATCGATAAAATCCCGATGGACGGTAAGCAGGACTACGATGTCTTGGGCTTTATCTATGAGTATCTCATTAGCATGTTTGCCGCCAATGCCGGGAAAAAAGCCGGTGAGTTCTACACACCCCATGAGGTTTCTCTCCTCATGTCTGAGATTGTGGCGGAGCATCTCAGGGAAAAAACGGAGATTCGCATATATGATCCCACATCCGGTTCTGGATCACTGTTAATCAACATTGGTCGCTCTGTCTCCAAACACATGGAATCGAGCAGGGTTGAATACTATGCGCAGGAACTGAAGGAAAACACCTATAACTTGACTCGCATGAATTTGGTGATGCGTGGCATTGAGCCGGCAAGCCTCAATGTCCGCAACGGTGATACTTTGGAGGAGGACTGGCCTTTCTTCGAGGACGATGACCCAGACACCTACTGCTTGGTGCATGTGAATGCCGTGGTGTCAAATCCACCATACTCCCAGAAGTGGGACAATAAAAACAAAAAGAGCAATCCCCGTTTTTCTGGTTATGGTGTAGCGCCAGCAGGTAAGGCGGACTATGCATTCCTGCTTCATGATCTCTATCACTTGGAAGATGACGGAATCATGGCCATCGTCTTGCCGCATGGTGTACTATTCCGGGGTAATGAGGAGGAGGAGATTCGCAAAAACCTCATCGAGAAAAATAACATTGATGCCATCATCGGACTCCCTGCCAATATATTTTTTGGCACCAGTATCGCTACCATTGTTATGATATTGAAGCGTAAGCGAGCGTCAACAGATGTGTTGTTCATCGATGCTTCCAAAGGATATGAGAAGGCAGATAAAAACAACCGACTGCGGGCATCAGATATCAAACGCATTGCCGATACAGTGCGGGATAGAGCCGAAACTTCCCGCTTTTCCCGCCGAGTGTCCAAGGAAGAAATTCGGGAGAACGGCTACAATCTGAACATTCCTCGTTATGTATCCTCGGCGGAGCCGGCAGAGAACTGGGACGTACACGCCATTATGTTTGGAGGCATTCCTAAAGTGGAGCTTAATGCCCTGTCGACCTATTGGGAGGCCTTGCCGGGACTTAGGGAGAGCCTTTTCCAGGATATTTCCTCGGACTATGTGGAGCCAATTTGTGAAAATGTGCTGGACTTCACGGCAAGCCATGAAGCAGCTGTCCGTTACAAAACCGATTATGCCCGTAGATTTGACGGCTTCGAGGAAATGCTTAAGGATGATCTCATCACTAAAATGCGGCGTATAAGCCTTGTGAGAGAAGAAGAAAAAATCTGCGGTGATATTTTCGGACGGCTGGCAGACGTCAAGGCGATAGATCGCTATCGTGTGTATCAGATTTTGGACGAGGCTTGGCAGATTATCTCCCCCGACCTTGAAATGATCCAGACGGAGGGCTTCTCTGCCGTAATGCAGGTAGACCCCAATATGGTGCTGAAGAAGAAAGAGAATGGGGACAAGGTGGAAGTGCAGAAGGGGTGGAAGGGACATATTTTGCCGTTTCTTTTGGTACAGGAGGAACTCATGCCACTGGAACTGGCAAATCTGCGGAAAAAAGAGGATGAACTGGAAGACATTACCGCAGTTTATAGTGAGATTATCGACTCCCTCAGCGAGGAGGAAAAATGCGGAGAGATTCTAAACGACAGTAATACTGCGTTCAACTCAAAAACAGTTGAGGCTGTTTGCAATGACATTTTGAAGGATGTGGAAACAGAGGAAACCACAGCTCTCGTCAAATATCTGGAATTAAGCAAAAAGAAGGACAAGCTTGCTTATATCGAAAACGCCTCGGCTGTTGATTGGTCGTCTATGGAGAAGGGAGCCAGCGGATTATACGGCAAGAGGGCTGTGGAAAGCCGTATTCTTTCGCTCAAGCTGGCTTTTGAATTTCCGGAAAGTTCCTACGAGGAAAAAATACTTCGTGTCTTTAAAACGATGGGAAAAGAAGCCAAATTAAGACGTGAAATCAAGACAATGGCGGCTGAACTTCACGCTAAGACCAAGGAGACCATTGAGAATTTGGACGATGACACGGCAAAGCATCTTTTGGATTTGAAATGGATTCAGCCGTTGGTGACCGATATTTACGCCATTCCTGTTGTGATTATTCGTGAGCTAGTAAAGAAAATCAATGCCTTGACTCAGAAATATAAGGTGACTTTCTCCGAGGTGGAGGAGCGGCGCACTTCTGCTGAGAAGAAACTATCTGGTATGATGGACGGCATGAAGGGAAATGATTTTGACATGGACGGATTACGGGAGTTCCGGCGGCTTTTGGAGGGGTGACTGTGGAGACTCGAAAAAAAGTGCCGGATATTCGGTTTGAGGAATTTGAGAGTGAATGGGAGCGTTGTGACTTAAAATATGTCGCTACGTTCTCTAGGGGGACGGGGTATTCAAAGTCTGACCTTGTTCCCGAAGGAGTCCCCATTATCCTCTATGGACGCATGTACACAAACTATGAAACAATCATTTCAAATGTTGATTCTTTCGTCATGCCTCAAAAAAAGTCGGTATACAGTCGAGGTGGTGAAGTCATAGTCCCCGCTTCTGGTGAATCGGCAGAGGATATATCAGTCGCCTCGGTCGTGCGAAATCCCAATGTGATTTTGGGCGGTGATTTGAATATTATCTCACCTAATGAGAATCTTGACCCTGCATTTTTAGCAATGGTTATTTCTCACGGGAAAGCTCATGATGAAATGGCGAAAATGGCACAAGGAAAGACCGTTGTTCATCTGCATAATAACGATTTGGGGCAAGTCGAATTTATACATCCAAAATATGAGGAACAAAAGAGAATCAGCTGCTTCATAATATCGGTAGAAGATACAATAGCTGTACAAGAAGTTCGCTACGAAAAACTCCTTGCCCTAAAAAAAGCCATGTTGCAGAAGATGTTTCCTCAGGAGGGGGAGAACGTCCCTCGGATTCGGTTTGGGGCGTTTGAGGGTGAGTGGGGATATACACCACTCAGGCAAATTGCGGGAAAAGTCATAGAGAGAAACGACCATCGGGAGTATACCGAGACTTTTACCAATTCTGCAGAGCATGGCATAATCAGTCAACGTGACTATTTTGACCATGATATTTCCAATGCTAATAATATTAATGGTTACTATATTGTGGGGGAGAACGACTTTGTGTATAATCCACGAATCTCAAGCAATGCCCCCGTTGGACCTATTAACAGAAATAAGTTGGAACGTAAAGGAATTATGTCGCCTCTCTATACGGTTTTTAGACCACATGATGTAGATTATGCCTATTTGGAGTGGTTCTTTAAGAGCAAATATTGGCACACCTATATGTTCTATAATGGGGATAACGGTGCGCGGTATGACCGTTTCTCGATAACAGACGATGTGTTTTTCGATATGCCAATTCCGTTTCCTCAAATGGAGGAGCAACAGAAAATCGGCACATACTTTGATACTTTAGAGAAAGCAATAACCTCTCAAGGGCGGAAAATCGAGAAACTGAAGCAGATGAAGTCTGCCCTGATGCAGAAGATGTTTATATAGGGAGAGAGTGACGTGGAATTTAGCAAGGAAAAAGACTTCGAGGAGGCGGTCATAGCGCTCCTCATTGACCGTGGCTGGGAGTCTGAGACCATCAACTATCCCACGGAGGAGGAACTCGTCCGCAACTGGGCGGATATTCTCTTTCAAAACAACCGTGAACAAGACACGCTTAATGACTGTCCTCTGACAGACGGTGAGATGCAGCAACTTATAGAGCAAATCTATAACCTGCGTACACCGTGGCGCCTGAATGATTTTATCAACGGGAAAAGTGTATCCGTGCGTCGGGATAATCCAGAGGACACACTACACTACGGCAAGGAAGTCAGCCTCCATATCTATGACCAAAACGAAATTGCCCTTGGGCGCAGCCGCTATCAGATTGCCCGCCAGCCGAAATTTAAGACGAAATCAGATGTTTTGCCTGACCGTCGCGGCGACCTCATGCTTCTCATCAACGGAATGCCCGTCATCCATATGGAACTAAAGCGGAGCGGTATTCCCGTCAGCCAAGCTTATAACCAAATCGAGAAATATGCCCATGAGGGCGTATTCACGGGGCTTTTCTCTTTGGTGCAGGTTTTTGTTGCCATGCAGCCGAAGGAATCCGTGTATTTTGCCAACCCAGGTCCAGACGGAACTTTCAACAAAGCCTATTATTTCCATTGGGCAGACAAATATAATAATCCTCTCAACGATTGGAAAGATGTGGTCACTCATCTCTTGAACATCCCAATGGCGCACACCCTTATCGGATTTTACACGATTGCCGATGAAAAAGACAACACGCTTAAGGTCATGCGGAGCTACCAATATTATGCTGCTACGAAAATTGCGGACAAGGTGACCAAAAAGGACTGGCGTGATCTCAATCCGTTAGGAGGGTACGTTTGGCATACCACCGGCTCAGGAAAGACCCTCACTAGTTTTAAATCAGCGCAGCTTATCAGCAGCTCCGAGGATGCAGACAAAGTCATCTTCTTGGTGGACAGAAAGGCGTTGGGCAAGCAATCGTTGGATGATTATAAAGATTTTGCTGGAACTCGCACTACAGTACAGGGGACGGAGGACGGCGATGTCTTGTTATCGAAACTGAAGAGTGATGCCCCGGAAAACTCCCTTATCGTAACATCTATCCAAAAACTCAGCAATATCACTAAGGACAACGAACATATTAAAACCACTGACCTTGAAAAAATCGCAGCCAAGAAAATCGTCATCATCATTGACGAGGCGCATCGCTCCACCTTCGGGGAAATGCTCACGAACATCAAGGCCACTTTCAAGTATGCTATCATTTTCGGTTTCACCGGGACGCCTATCCATGAGGTGAACAGCAAGAAAAGTAACACTACGACATCTATTTTTGGTGATGAGCTTCATCGCTACACCCTTGCCGATGGCATTCGGGACAAAAATGTGTTGGGCTTTGACCCTTATATGGTCATGACATATAAAGATAGCGACTTGAGGCTTGCTGTAGCGCTCCATAAGTCCAAGGCCTCGACCGTGGAAGAAGCCTTGGCGGATAAACGCAAAGCAAAAGTGTATAATCGCTATATGGATCGGACGCTTGTGCCCATGCTTGGATTCTGCCAAGGCAATCGCTATGTCAAGGGCATAGAGGAACTTATTCCCAATTCCCAATATACTCGCGACGAGCATAAAAAGGCCGTGCTTACAGACATAAAAAGAGTGTGGAAAGTCCTCAGCCACAATGGAAAATTTCATGCCATTTTTACCACTCACAGCATTCCAGAAGCCGTAGCGTATTATCGCATGGCAAAGACCATGGTGCCAGAACTCGCCATAACGGCGGTATTTGACCCTAATATTGACAATGAAGGCGGCGGGACGCTGGACAAGGAAGACGGAATTGTTGAAATTCTAGAGGATTATCGGAAGAGATACGATATGGAATTTACGATTCCCTCCTATGACAAGTTCCGTGAGGATGTACAACTTCGCCTCGCCCATAAGAAACCTTATAACAACATAAGAAAGGAAGAACAGATTGATATTTTGATTGTGGTCAATCAGATGCTTACTGGCTATGATTCCAAGTGGATTAACACCCTCTACATGGATAAGCTGATGGAGTACGAAAATCTGATACAGGCATTTTCCCGCACCAATCGCTTGTTCGGCGAAGACAAGCCCTTTGGTGTGATTCGCTATTACAGACGTCCGCATTTGATGGCGCGCAATATTGAGGAAGCGGTCAAGGCATATTCTGGTGATGTGCCCATCGGCCTTTTTGTCGATAAACTTCCCAAGAATCTTGAGAACATGAACCGAGTGTTCGGGGAAATCAGCGACTTATTTACCAATGCCAATATTGTCGATTTTGCGACTTTACCGGAAGAAAAAGCTGAATGTGCCAAATTTGCCAAGTTGTTTCAGGAATTCAATACATACTTGGAGGCAGCATCAATTCAAGGCTTCCACTGGGGACAAAAATCATATTTGGATAATGATAAAGGTGTATGGGAATGCGATGTAAATTTCACGGAAGAAGAATATTTGACTTTGGTTCAACGCTACAAGGAACTCTGTTCTGGCGGTGGTGGCGGACACAGCGACGATATCCCCTTTGATATCGATACGCATTTGACCGAGATTAATACGGATGCTATTGATTCTGACTATATGAATTCTCGTTTTTCCAAATATTTGAAGCTGGTGATGATGGATGCGGCAGATCCCGAGCTAAAGGAAAAGACTTTGAAGGAACTCCATAGATCTTTTGCCAGATTGCCTGTAGAGGAGCAGAGATATGCGAATCTTTTCCTTCGCGATCTCCACAACGGTAATGTTGTCATTACGGACGGAAAATCTTTCCTCGAATATATTAGCAGCTACAAGGAATCTGCCGAAAATGAGCGAATAACACGCATTGTGCATAGGCTTGGAGTAAATGAAGAAAAACTCAGAGATCTGCTTCGCAAAAAGGTGACCGAAACCAATATTGATGCCTTTGGTCGCTTTGAAGATTTGCTCAAGACTGTCGATTGGACACAAGCTCGACGTTTCTTTTCCATTGTGGATAGGGTAGAAATTGCAGACCCTGAGTTAAAAATTCGTGTGGACGATTATTTGCGCGATTTTCTCTTAACTGAAGGTCATGATGTTTTTGAGGACGTATCAGACTTCGTGCCGACGGCAAAAGTGGAGGATGAATCTGGCGGCGATGATGGGGATGGGAACAGTGATGATAATTATGATGATGACCTGAGTGAAAAAAAGACGGTAATTAAAGTCAGTTCTCAAAGGCTTAATTCATGGTGCAAGAAAAGTCCCGTTTTATCCGCTCTATTGAAATCGGGAAACTTTATTTATGTGGAAGGGAAAGTTTGTCTCTTTGATGAGAAATATATTGTAAGGGACGCAGATGGAAATATCCGGTTAAGTGATTATGCCAAAGGGGAAATCAATAAACCTAGTAAGATTGAGATTGAAAGAAACGATAACCCAATCGATAGCTATGGTAACAATGAGGGAATAGCAGCAAAGGCGGTACCTAGTTATAATCGTGCCAGCAATGACAAGGATGATGAGGGAGATAACGAATGTTATACCGACAAATATTTCCTGCAATTTATCACGGATGAAAATGGTAAATTGCATTATATAAAATTGCCGCCAGAAAATGCCGACAAGACATTTAGATATTCTGATGAGGTAACGAATATAGAGGACTTACTGAAGCAGTTTGGTCTGGTAAGTGAAATTAAAACACGGATGTTGGAAGAAATTTATGGCATGGAATTTGGTCCTTCTCTACGGGAATTAATGAGCCGCAGAATATGTAGCTGTAGTGCTAATATGTTATATAGCACTACAGGAATAGACAATAAGACCACGGCAAATATGTGGAAAGGAAAAAATCTCACCATAGAGAATGTAATATCGGCCTGCCTCGGTATCCATATTCCCTTCCCCGTCAGTAATGAAATGTTAAGTCGCGCACATCTATCCGTTAATCCTTCCACCCCGCCAAAGTCGAATAGTATATATCATCAGCTGCTTACAGTTAGTTGGGCAACAGATTATGATGATATTCTGGAAGCTTTAAAAGCCGATGGATATAGTAATCTTATAAAAAAACCAAAGCCAAGAAAACGGAAAAATATATCCTCCATTTGACTGTTTTTGTGACCAAAGATTTGTTAATCAAATCTCTGGTCTTTTTTTATGCCTTTTTAGGGATATATTCACCAAAATTTTTTTATTGAACTTTCTTCAATGGAAAAACATATTAGATGATAGGCGATTCCCCATTCAGCTGAATTCAGATTCACATATAGGAATAGATTTTTATTGAACTTTCTTCAACGGGCAAAATTTATTACTATGCTACACTCCGTCTGTGAGGTTGTTTTATACATACAGATTTGAGAGGAAGTGATTCGAATGGCTGAAAATAAGAAACAGACTAGGCAGCGCATGTGCAAAAATGTAAGCAGCATCTTTCACAATGACAATTACAACATGAACTAAAGAATCCAAAAATTAAAATTTTATTTCAAACGAAATGAAGCGAATGATTCGTTTCAAAATCTCAAAGCCTTGAGATGGCCATTAAAGGCGGCGGGAACATACGAAGACCATGCTGCGCATACGCAGCGCATATGGCACTTCGATGTCCCACCGTTTACCGCTATGTCCATTTTTAGGTGATTGCGGCCGGTGTACGTCAAGTGCATCGGCCTTCGTTGTATCCCGCTGACCTTGTTCAGACAGAAAGGATACAACGATGAAGCAGTATTTCATTCCAATGGAAGTTACCTCCGAGACGATTCGTGATTTCGACATCGATCCCAAAGATGTCGAATGGCGGTGGATTGGGAATCGACGAAAAAGAGTTATCAAGATTCCGGTGACGGATGAGGTATACCGAGAATATATGCGCCCGATATGGCGTGAGCAAAAGGAGGCAACGCGAGCGAAGAAGCTCTGTGTGAATCAAAGTCGCAAGGATGCATGCAACCATGACTGCGATCATTGCACACAGCCTGTGCTCAGGGAATCCTCTATTGACATGATGCCCGAGGAGGCGGTTTCTTCGATGAGCCTCGAGGATTTCTGCATCCAGAAACTCATGATAGAGCAACTCCTTGAGGCGATGGAAGACCTCGCCCCGGAAGATCGACGGCTTCTTCAGTTGATCGGGGAGGGTGAATCTGAGCGCACAATTGCTGAAATCCTCGGCAAATCAAAGACTGCGGTTCATAAGCGAAAAGACAGGATTTATGCGGTGCTCCGAGATTTTTTTGAAAACAGGGTGACCGTTTCGGCGGTTTCTGTCCGCTCTCCTGTGAAAGGAGGGAAGAGAAATGCGAAGCAAGGAAATCGCAGCCGTTCTCATGGCAATCAGCCTGATTGCCCGTAATGCCGCAAAGAAAATCTTGATGAAAGGAACTGATGGACATGGTTGATCTGAAAAATCTCCCCCAAATGCTGCGCGACGCAGCCGATGCCCTGGAAGCAATACAGTCTGGACAGACAGACGAAAAAGCCGTCTCACTTGAAGCTGTACGCGCTGTTCTCGTGCGTAAGAGTACGGAGGGAAAGCGTGAGGCGGTCAAGGCACTCATTACAAAGTATGGCGCGGATCGTCTAAGTGATATTCCTCAAGATGCCTACGCTGCCATGCTCAAAGAAGCGGAGGAACTCTGATGGGTACCCACGCATTGTTGTCGCCTTCGGCGGCACATCGGTGGATGAACTGTCCACCGTCCGCTTGCCTTGAACGTGAATTTCCATCTTCATCGAGTGAAGTAGCCGCCGAAGGAACAGCAGCGCACGCGCTCTGTGAGCATAAGCTGCGTAAATTTCTGAAGCTCCGCAGCAAGCGGCCGCAGTCAGATTTTGAAGATGATGAGATGGATCGCTGTTCCGATGACTATATTTTGTTCGTGCAGGAACGGATGAGAGAAATTCCTTCGCCGATGGTGCTTGTCGAGCAGCGGCTCGATATTACACGTTATGTGTCGGAGGCGTTCGGAACGGCAGACTGCATCATCGTCGGTGGAGACAGGCTCCACATTGTTGACTTCAAATACGGTATGGGTGTACTCGTGGAGGCGGAACACAATCCCCAGATGATGCTCTACGCGCTCGGTGCATTGGAACTTCTCGACGGAATCTATGATATCCAGAAAATCTCCATGAGCATCTTCCAACCTCGAAGGGAAAATGTATGCACATGGTCGCTCCCCAAAGAAGAGATTCTGCGTTGGGCGAGGGACGATCTTGTGGAGAAAGCGCGCCTCGCCTATGCGGGCGAGGGAGAATACTGCGCAGGCGAATGGTGTACGTTTTGCCGTGCATCGGTTCGCTGCAGGGCGCGTGCGGAGGAAAAACTGCGGCTTGCCAAAGAGGAGTTCAAGTATCCTCCGCTCATTACAGACGAGGAGATTGAGGACGTTCTCGGAGAAATCCCGGAACTCATCAAGTGGGCAAATGCCATTCTCGCCTATGCGACGGATGCGGCGGTCAACCACGGCAAGGCGTGGACGGGCTTCAAGATTGTGGAGGGGCGTTCCGTCCGCAGGTATAAGGATGAGGATTCCGTTGCAAGGGAGGCAGAATCGGCAGGGTATACGGACATCTTCGATAAGAAACTCATTACACTGACTCGGATGGAAAAGTTGATGGGAAAGAAAGCATTTACAGACATTCTTGGCGGGCTTATCGAAAAGCCGCCCGGAAAGCCGACACTCGTCCCGGTATCGGACAAGCGTCCGGCGATTCATACAGGCAGTGCTCAGTCAGAATTCACAGCGATTACGGAGGTACATTAACATGGCAACGAAGAACAAGAATACGAAGGTTATCACGGGCAAGGTTCGTCTCTCCTATGCACATGTGTGGGAGCCGGTATCCATCAACGGCGGCGAGGAGAAATACTCCGTCAGCCTTATTATCCCGAAGTCGGATACCAAGACGGTCAAGGATATCCAAGCGGCGGTGGACGCTGCCATCGACGCAGGACTCGGCAAGTTCGGCGGCAAGAAGCCGAACAAGGGCGCAATCAAGCTGCCGCTGCGCGACGGCGATGTTGAGCGTCCCGATGACGAAAACTACAAGGATGCATACTTCATCAACGCAAACGCGCGGACGGCTCCGCAGATTGTGAACCGCAAGGTTCAGCCGATTTTGGATCGCGATGAGGTGTACTCCGGGTGCTATGCGCGTGTGAGCATTACGCTCTATGCATTCAACTCCAACGGGAACAAGGGCATCGCCTGCGGACTCGGGAACATCCAGAAACTCGAGGATGGCGAACCCCTCGGCGGGCGTTCATCGGCAACATCGGATTTTGAGAGCCTTGACGGCGATGACGAGAATTTCCTCAGCTGACCAATCGGATTTTGCAGGAATGGGTGGCGGCGCAAGCCGCTGCCTGTTTTTTGGGGAGAAGATAGATGAAATCCATCAGTATCGATATTGAGACATTTTCAAGCGTACCGCTTGCCAAGGCGGGCGTATATAAGTATGCGGAATCGGAGGATTTTGAAATCCTGCTGTTCGGATATTCTGTGGATGGAGGAGAAGTGCAGGTTGTCAATCTGGCAAGCGGGGAAGAGATTCCGGATGAGATTCTTGCGGCATTGACAGATGAGACTGTCACGAAATGGGCATTCAACACCATGTTTGAGCGCGTATGCCTGTCACGACATCTGGGCATCCGACTGCATCCGAATTCGTGGCGTTGCTCCATGATCTGGGCAGCGATGCTTGGGCTGCCATTATCCCTAAAAGACGTAGGAACGGTGCTGCGTCTTGATTGTCAAAAAATGGAGGAGGGGAAAGACCTCATACGGTATTTCTGTATTCCTTGCAAGGCAACCAAAAGCAACGGGGGAAGGACGCGCAATCTTCCTGCGGATGCTCCCGAAAAATGGAAACTATTCACGGAATACAACAAGCGGGATGTGGAAACGGAGATGGCAATTCAGGCGCGGCTGAAGAAATTTCCTGTGCCGGAGAGTGAGTGGGAGAACTACGTCATCGACCAAGAAATCAATGACCGTGGGATTTTGGTAGACACCACATTTGTCACACAGGCGATCTGCTGCGATGAGCGGAGCAAGGCGGTCTGCCTTGAACGGGCGCAGAATCTCACGGATCTTGAGAACCCGAACTCTCCGCTTCAGCTTATGGACTGGCTGCACGGGAAAGGACTCTCGGTGGAATCTCTTGCAAAGAGTGAAGTGACCAAAATGCTCCGAGCAGCAACGGGAGATGTGCGGGAGATATTGGAACTGCGGCAGCAACTATCCAAGACAAGCGTCAAGAAGTATATGGCAATGGAAGCGGTCACGGGAGCGGATCACCGTGCGCGAGGATTGTTCCAGTTTTACGGTGCAAACAGAACGGGGCGCTTCGCGGGGCGACTCATTCAATTACAGAATCTGCCCCAAAACCATCTCACGCAGCTGAAGGAGGTTCGCACGCTTGTCAAAGACGGTGATTTCGACCTTCTGGATATGCTCTATGACAGTACCTCGGATGTTCTCTCGCAGCTCATCCGCACCTCATTTGTGCCACGCCCCGGCTGCCGCTTCGTTGTCGCCGACTACGCTGCCATCGAAGCAAGAGTTCTCGCGTGGCTTGCGGGAGAACAATGGGTACTCGATGTGTTTGAAAAGAACGGGGACATCTACTGCGAAACGGCATCTCGTATGTTCCATTGCACTGTCGAAAAGCACGGCGAGAATGCGGAACTACGGCAGAAAGGAAAGCAGGCAGTTTTGAGCTGTGGATACGGTGGATCGGTTGGTGCGCTGATTGCGATGGGCGCAGTCGAGTCCGGAATGAAAGAAGAGGAACTTCAGCCTCTTGTGGATTTGTGGCGTGCATCGAATCCACATATCGTGCAATTCTGGTGGGATGTGGATCGTGCCGTCAAGACCTGTGTGAAACGACGCGTTGAAGTAGAAACACATGGCATTCGTTGTGCGTATAAGAGCGGCGTTTTGTTTATACGATTGCCGAGCGGAAGAGAGCTTGCGTATGCAAAGCCGCGCATCGGAGCAAACAGATTCGGTGGAGAATCCGTCACCTATGAAGGTCTCGGTATGACGAAGAAGTGGGAGCGGATTGAAACTTTCGGTGGGAAACTCGTTGAGAACATCACACAGGCGACGGCGCGAGATCTGCTCGTCTGTGCAATGAAAGGGCTGCGGGACAAGGGATTCCATATCGTCATGCACGTCCATGACGAAATCGTACTCGAAGTCCCATACGGAGTTTCATCGGTGGAGGAGATATGCTCCATCATGGCTGAGAATTCGCCGTGGGCGAAGGGGCTGCCGCTCAAGGCGGATGGGTATGAGTGCGAGTTTTATCGGAAGGACTGAAAAACGGCATCTGCCTCTCTGACAGATGCCGCTTGAACTGTGATTTATTGTATTGAATCCATGAGTTGGAGGATTGTTTCACAGGTGGCAGAGAAGTCCACTTCTCTGGCATATTCATAATCTCGCTGATATATTGTCCAGTGATTCTGCATCACCGGACTGCTTACAATCTGCTCCAAAATACTCTGATACTGCGGCATTAGCATACCGGAATTGCGCTTTTGTGCAGTTTCGGATACAGCCTGACGCAAAATTGTCCAATTGATCTGATCGCCTTTCAGCTTGCTCAGGATAAAAATATCGTAAAAATCCCTTGGCCGCGTATTTTGATCTCCACGGGAAATTACAGTTTCCAACTTCTCGGCAAGGATTGTCTCAAGGTTGTAAGCAAAGATTTCCAATGTGCCGTCATTGAACATCATGGGATATTTGTATTCGACTGCCTTCGGGGTAATCTTGTCACCTGTTGTAATATCCAGCTTCAGAGGAACCTTCATAGGGAGGAAGTTTGCCGTCAGCGATACACGATAGCCGCCGTATGCGTCGTTCTTTCGGATTTCTCCAACGTCCTGAAAACTGAAGGTTATATCGTCATCAATGGGGATAGAGATAATCTCCTCAAACATTTTCTTTATACTGTTTTCGTTCACGGGATGATTTAGGATCGTGGCGTCCATATCCATTGTGGCACGGGAATGGAGACCAACCATCGAGGCAATCAGCAGCCCACCCTTTAGGATGAAGTTGCCTTGATATCTTGAATGGGCGATGCGTTCCAGCAGCCGCTCCAACATATAGTTTTGCATCACGAGCTGGGAAGGGATATGTTTTTCTTTTGCCATTTTATTGATGGCGGCCTTTAACTGCATTGCATTTTTCAAAGCAGTACCTCCAGATATGTCCGTATCCTTTTTTCGACGCCGAGCCGAGCTGCGTACTTTGAGAGCAGGGGAATGTTTTTTTGCGGACTGTTCGTATAGCGTTTGAATACTTCTGCGGTGACCTGAATGTCGCCGGTATGATGCGGGCGAAGAATGTCACAGAGTGTCCGTTCTACGGAGTAGCAGTGTACCGAATTGCCAGCAGGCGACTTTACCTCTGTTATACCGAGCGCATACCACTCCGGCTTCACCTGTGCGCAGTGGATCCCTTCCTTTTTCGGATTCGCCAGATTGTAGTTTGTTGGGAAGGTCATATGGTAGGAAATCGGCGTTCGATCCGTCAGATTCCAGAGAAAGAGAGCTGTTTCGTGTGAGAAAATGCCACGTTTGAATCGTGTTTGCAGATTGAGAAATTCATCTTCCCATATTTCGGGCAGAGTGTATACGCCGCGGGCAGGACGGAGCAGATGCCCGCGTTTGACGAGATGTGCCAACATGCTGCGGGAAATACCGGATGATACTGCTTTGGCTGTTGTCAGCATACCGTTATTTTTATGGATGAGGTTCATGATAGCAGCTTGTTGCGTCATGTGAATCACCTCCTATAAACTTTCTTGCTTGTATTATATAGATAAACAAGCAAGGAAGTCAATAAAATACGAATTACGATTATATGAAAACCTCGGACTGTGTTTATATGCAGCCCGAGGTTTTCATATCAAGACTCCGTTGCAGTGATCTATCTCATGTTGAATGATCTGCGCCGTAAAGCCGGAGAACTTGTTTTTCTGCTTGCGAAATTTTATGTCGCGGTATGTGACTTCGACCCATTCATGCCGCATTGTTTTTCTCTGTCCGGGTAGGGAGAGACATCCTTCCTCTGCCTCGTATTGCTCGGAGGATGCTTTTACAATCTCCGGATTCAGCATGACGAGATGAGATTTACCCACGCATACGGCAATTATGCGCTTCTTTTCGCCAATCATGTTGGCGGCAAGCCCGACACAGTTTCCGACATGGGCTTTGAGTGTATCGAGCAAGTCGTTGGCAATCGGGAGGTCGGATTTCACGGCCTCCTCGGATGGCTGCCCGAGAAACATTGCATCCTTGACGATAGATCGTACCATCTGCCTTATCCTCCTTTGCTTTAGAAATATTCGATTGAACAAATAAATTTTCCTGCAACGGGTGACCAATATGCCTCTTTCTGTCCGCTGTCTTTTGAGAAGGGGACAACTTTTCCCCGTCATCGGAGTATTTACAGCGTATTGGAGGAATTTACCATGAAAGATTTGCAGGTTTTGGAACACAGCGGCATCCGAGTCATGACCACGGAGCAGCTTGCCGAGGCATATGGCTGTGATGTCCAACACATCAAACAGAATTTCAACAACAACAAAGATCGGTTTGCGGAGGGAAAACATTACTTCCGGCTCGAAGGTGCTGATCTCAAGGGATTCAAGAGGCAAGTCGAAAATTTCGACCTGCCTGTGAGCAAGTTTGCATCCACGATTTATCTCTGGACGAAACGAGGTGCCGCGCGCCATTGCAAGATGCTCGGAACAAATCGTGCATGGGATGTGTTTGAGGAGTTGGAAGAAAGCTACTTCAATCCTATGAGGAACATGACCCCCGAGGAATTTCTTCTGTACAGCGCGCAGCGTCTGGTGGAACAGGCGAAGGCAATCAAGGCGGCAAATGTACGGATTGACAAGGTGGACGAGCGGCTTCTTGAGGTCGAGTCCAAGCAGATGACCATTGATCAGCACCACTACACCATCATTGGCTACACCAATCTTATGGGAATCCGTGGTGTGAGTCGTGATGTTGCCGCCGGGCTTGGGCGCAGAGCGTCAGCAATGTCCAGAAAGCAGGGCTACCACATCGGCAAGGAGTACGATGCCAAGTACGGCATGGTGAATACCTATCATGTGGATGTGCTGCAGGAAGTTTTTAGGAGGTAATGTTTCGTGGACGCATTGAGCAGTTTGTACGGACGTTCGCTCAGTTTTGAGCAAACGTCTAAGTAGGCAGGGAGCGTAGTATCATGAAGCATTTCAATGAATCACACTACCCGGACCCGACGGCAGGAGCAGCGATGAGGACTCTCGAGAGGGAGATGAATGCATCTTTTCCGATCATCTACATATGTTCGGCATATCGCAACAATCCGCGCGTCAATATCATGCGGGCGCGAGAGTATTGCCGCTTCGCCGTTCGGCGTGGGTGCATTCCTCTGGCACCTCATCTGCTGTTCCCGCAGTTCATGTCCGAGGAGCAGGATCGCGCTCTTGCGATTCGCATGAATTTTGTTCTTCTGCGAAAGTGCATGGAACTCTGGGCATTCGGCACGGAAATCACCGAAGGGATGGAGGCAGAGATCGCCAAGGCGCGTTCTCTTTGCATCCCGATTCGGTATTTCAACACGAAATGCGAGGAGGTTGTATGGGGATGACCGTCGACGAACTCAAGAAAGAGAAAATCTGGGTCTGTTGGAAGTATGTCCAAAAGGATGGAAAGTCCACGAAGAAGCCCTGTGGTGCAGACGGCGGTATCACCGGCGTGAATCATGCGTTTCGAGCAAGCTGGGTGACATTTAAGGAAGCGCAGAAAGCGGCCGAGGAGAAGTCGTTCGGTGGAGTCGGCTTCATTATCCCCAAGGGAATGTACTTCTTGGACATTGACCATAGGGACGAAGCGGATGCGATGGTGCAGCTACAGATCCGCCGACATGACACCTACGCCGAGAAGTCCGTCAGCGGAAACGGTATCCACATCTACGGCTGCTGTGATTATGACCGCATTCCGAAAAAGAAGGACGCAGACGGCAAGGAGAAACTCGACTCGAAATTCTACGTCAAGAATCCGCACAATGGAATGGAGCTTTACGTCGGCGGACTGACCAATCGATTTGCCGTCTTCACGGGAGATGTGTTGCACGACGTACCGTTTGCCGACGGGACGGAAGCCGTGCTGACCACACTGCGGAAAGATATGCTGCGAAAGCAGCCCGTCAACTATCGTCCGCAGGAGGATGGTGACCGCGCCGTATTCGACATCGTATGTGCGCTGCGGAAAGCAAAGAACGGCGGGAAGTTCCAGAGACTCTTTGATCGCGGCGATATCTCGGAGTACGGCAGTGCCTCGGAAGCAGATGCCGCTCTCTGCGCCCTCATCGCCTTTCGGGCGGGAGACGATGCGGAGATGATTGATGCAGTCTTTCGCATGTCCGCCCTTTACCGCAAGAAATGGGAGCGTGCGGATTACAAGGCAGCGACCATCCGCACGGGCGTAGAAGCGTGTCATGGGGTGTTCCATGCAGCGGCGATGGAGCATCCGGACTTCATTCACTTCAACGCAAAGGGAAATCCCGTCATTAGCTGTCCAGCACTTGCAGATTACATTCGGCAGAACCTGCACTACATCTTTGTCCGCGACAGTGCGCGGCACGGTGTCCTGCGCTACGTCTACGAGGGCGGTGTGTATCGTCTCTATGCGGACGATATGCTGAAAGGTCTCATCAAAAACTGCATTGCATCCTACGATTCGGAGATGATTGAGATGCGAAAGGTGGATGAGACATTTCGCATCCTCACAACGGATCTGAACTACATCAAGGACTCCGACCTCAATGCAGACGAGGACATCATCAACTTCCAAAACGGAATTCTGCACCTCTCCACGATGGAACTGACCGAGCATGCTTCCGACCTGTTATCCACCATACAGATTCCTTGCGTGTGGTCACAGGAGGAGCTTGCGACTCCGGTATTCGACCGCTTCATGCAAACCCTCACAGACGGGGATTCGGAGATTCAGCAACTCTTGCTCGAGTTCATCGGAGCGTGTCTTTCCAACGTCAAAGGATGGCGCATGAAGAAGGCTCTCTTTATGTACGGTGCGGGGGACACGGGGAAATCCCGTCTCAAATGTCTCGTGGAGCAGCTGCTCGGCAGGGGAAACTACGTTGGCATTGATCTGCGTGAGATCGAGGCACGGTTTGGCACGGGGCTGATTTACGGAATGCGCCTTGCGGGCAGTTCCGACATGAGCTTCATCACCGTGGATGAACTCAAGACCTTCAAAAAGTGTACGGGTGGGGATAGCATCTTCGCAGAGTTCAAGGGGCAGAACGGATTTGAGTTTACTTTCAACGGTCTGTTTTGGTTCTGTATGAATCAGCTGCCGCGCTTCGGCGGTGATGATGGGCAGTGGGTGCATGACCGTATCATGCAGGTACATTGCAAAAATGCCATTCCCATCGACAAACAGGACAGGCTTCTCGGAGAAAAGCTCTATGCCGAGCGTGACGGGATCGTTCGCAAAGCCATCCATGCGCTGGGTGCGGTCATCCAAAACGGCTACCGATTCACGGAACCGCAGTCCGTTTTGGCGGCAAGAGAGGAATACATGATCGAGAACAACTCGGTGCTTGCTTTTCATGGAGAGTGCATGATGAAACGGCCCGAGGGGGCAAAATGCAGTGAAGTTACGACGGGGCAGGTCTACCGTATCTATCAGACATGGTGCAGACTCAACAACAACGGCTATGCCAAGACGGCGCGGGAGTTCAGAACCACACTGGCACGGTATTACCATACTGATTTCACTTCAATGACCATACGCCGAAGTTACGGCAGCGTGTATAAGGATTTGATTCTGAATGAGGACGCTGTCCGCGAATACACAGTGCCCTACAACGGAGCGGAAGAAGATTTTTTGTGACAGCAGTGAGCGTTCAGTGACAGTAAAAGTAAAGAACTGTCACCGGCTCAACCCCTCATCATTATTGGGATTACGGAACATGAGTGACAGTAGTGACAGTTCTTTTATCTTTTATATATAGGGAAAAAATAAAACTTAGGAAGAAAGAAAAGATAAAAATATTTATATATATAAAGATATGGGCGGCAACCATCACTACCATCACTTCATGACTTGAAAGTGAGGAATATCGATGCGGGAGCATGATTTGGAAAGATTCACCACGGTGTTCATAAAATCTCGTGGAGGGCTTGCACTGAAGTTCATTTCTCCGGGACATGCGGGTGTGCCGGATCGCCTTGTGCTCATGCCGGGCGGAAAGATGTGCTTTATGGAACTCAAGGCTCCGGGCAGGAAACCGCGTCCCTTGCAGGTGAGACGTATCGAGCAGCTGCGTGCGCTCGGGTTCAAGGTCTATGTGGTCGACGGAAAAGAAAAAATCGGAGAGATTATCAATGCACTATGAACCGCATTTCTACCAGACATACGCCAAAGAGTTTATCCTTCATCACAAGGAAGCCGCGATTTTCTTGGATTGTGGGATTGGCAAGACAGTCATCACTCTTACGGCAATCGAAGAACTCCTGCATGACTTCTTTGAGATAGGTAAAGTGCTCGTTATCGCTCCGCTGCGCGTAGCGCGTGACACATGGCCGTCGGAGATCGCAAAGTGGGAGCATACGAGAAATATCTGCGTCTCTGTGGTTATGGGAACACCGAGGGAACGGACGGCGGCACTCATGCAACATGCGGATGTGTATATTATCAACCGAGAAAATGTAAAGTGGCTCATCGAAGAAAGCGGCGCATCAATGAATTTTGATATGATCGTCATTGATGAACTCTCATCGTTCAAATCTCATCAGGCGAAAAGGTTCCGTGCACTCTTGAAGCTGCGTCCCACGGTCAAGCGGATCGTAGGGCTTACGGGAACACCGTCGGCAAATGGGCTTATGGATCTCTGGGCTGAGTTTCGTCTTCTGGATATGGGCAAGCGGCTCGGCAGATTCATCTCCCATTACCGCAATGATTTTTTCCTTCCCGACAAACGGAATCAACAGATGGTGTTCAGCTATAAGCCGCGCGAGGGTGCGGAGGATGAAATCTACCGTCGGATTGAGGACATTACCATCTCCATGCGTTCCAAGGATTATCTCAAAATGCCGCAGCTCATCTCAAATAGCGTATGTGTTGCTATGGATGAGTGTGAGCGGGAACTCTATGACCGAATGAAGCGGGACATGGTGGTTTCCCTTGGTGCTGCGGAGGTTGATGCCGTCAGTGCGGCGGCACTTTCCGGGAAACTTCTCCAGATGGCAAACGGAGCGGTTTATACGGAGAACGGGAAGTCCGTGCATTTGCATGACCGCAAACTGGATGCACTCGAAGATCTTGTCGAGAGTGCCAATGGAAAGCCCGTACTCGTCACGTACTGGTATCGACATGACCTTGAGAGGATCAAGGCGCGGATTCCTGTTCGAGAGATTCGGTCGAGTGCAGATATTGCGGAATGGAATACGGGAAAAATTGCGGTCGCCGTGATTCATCCAGCGAGTGCGGGACATGGACTCAACCTTCAGTTCGGCGGTTCGACGCTCATCTGGTTTGGTCTGACGTGGAGTTTGGAACTCTACCAACAGACCAATGCGCGTCTCTATCGGCAGGGACAGACGGGGACTGTGGTTATCCACCATATCATCACGGCAGGAACGATGGATGAGAATGTTATGCAAGCTCTTGAACGGAAAGACAAGATCCAGACGGCTCTGATCGATGCTGTCAAAGCGAATCTGGAGGTGGCTTCCCATGATGAACTGTGAGGTTCTTGCCAATGCAATCGTCGAACAGGCGGCGAAAGACTATCGGTGGGCGCGGATGGCTCTCGGCAAAGACCCGGAGAATGATTCCGCAGCTCAGATGAGGAGCGATACGGAGCGGTTCTTTCGTTCCGCATGGTTCGGACAGTTGACCAGTCTCGATGGAGAGTGGCTGCTTGAAAAGTTGGAGGGAGAATTTGCATGACAGCGAAAGAATATCTGAGCCAAGCATACCGCATTGACCAACGGGTCAACAGCAAACTCCGTCAAGTGGACTCCTTGCGTGATCTTGCCACTAGAGCCACATCCACAATGGGAACGGAGCCTGTCAGCGGCACGAGAAATGTCCATCGCTTGGCGGATACCATCGACAAGATTGTCGACTTGGAGAATGAGATCAACGATGACATCGATCATTTGGTGGATTTGAAGCGTGAGGTTATGGCGACCATCAGCAAGGTACAGGACGCGAATGCCCTCATGCTGTTGGAACTTCGGTATCTCAGCTTCATGTCGTGGGATGAGATTGCGGGCGAGATGCACTACACGTCTCGTTGGGTGCATATTCTCCATTCCAAAGCTCTCGCAGCCGTGGATAAGATTCTTGCAGGGAAATGAAATCACATAAAAGACTTCACTATAATTCTCTTGAATTCCGGTGTTGACATGGTAAAATGGTGTTATGAAAAGTATGCTTAAAGGCACGACCTCCAATGGGAGCAATCCCAGCGGAGGTTTTTTCATGCCGTAATGGAGGTGAAGTGATGCCGAGAAAACCGAAGCGCCCCTGCCGCATGACGGGGTGTCCGAACCTTACGGATCGAAAGAGCTGCTACTGCGAGACGCACGAGAAAACGATGCAACGACATTATGACCGCTTCACGCGTGGCTACGATCAGCACGAGAGATACGGGAATTCGTGGAAGAAAATCCGTGACCGTCACTTGGCGGGGTATCCGCTCTGTGACATGTGCAAAGAGCGGGGGAGATACGTTCGCGCAACGCTCGTCCATCATATCAAACCTCTTGCTGACGGCGGCACACATGAGGAGAGCAATTTGATGTCGCTCTGCGTATCGTGTCATGAGCGGATTCACCGGCGGAGAACTCCAAAATAAAAAGCCGACTCCAATGAATCGGCTAGAAGAGATCGCTATGCGAGCCCGTGCGGGAAGCGGTCAGAATCAGCTTTCCTTTGTCGATGGCGTACACAAGTAACCAGTCCGGCATGATGTGGCATTCATGAAAACCAATGTAATCGCCAACCAGAGCATGATCCCGATACCTTTCGGGCAGTTGTTTTTCCGCGCAGAGCATTTGCAGGACATCATCCAGCTTTTGCATATCTGCTCCACGTTTACGCAGCTTCTTTAAATCCTTGCGAAACTGCGTGGTGGTGACGAGATCAAGCATGGGCATCCTCCGCATCCAGATCATCCATCAGTGCGGACAGCGACGGATAACGCTTCGGCTCGATTTTGCCATCCATGATGTCGCGTGCTTCCTGCATGGCAAGAAGCGTTTCCCTGTTATAACGGGGGTGTTTCGGTTGGAAGGGAAAGCCTCCCTCCATGATGGATGCATGTAGAAAGATGTTGATTGCGTCGGTAACGGAGATACCGAAACTGGAAAAAACGGTTTCAGCTTGCGCTTTGATTGTCGGTTCGATGCGCATATTGATTGTTGCGGTCTTGGACATGATGCATACCCTCCTTTTGCTTATTGTAACGCGAAAGTGAAGCAAATGCAATACGCTAGATCCCCTAGGGGGCGGTCAAATCTCTAAAACCGCGCCGTTACTGGACCGGGGAGGGGGCGCACGCACAAAAACGTCGGTTCAAACGGGGGATTAAGGGA
>CALIBA010000087.1 GCA_938045435.1 uncultured Selenomonas sp. | reverse complement strand
CGGATGCACATCGGAAGAATTGCACCTCGTATAGACATAGGCATCTCCACGTGCAAGACGTGCCTCTGCCTCTGCAGAGCTAAGTGCGCGGCACGTGCGTGGATACCCGCCGAATGCGCGTTCACCGTCCATCTCCCCCGCAGGTTCTTCTGTGTGGTCACAGAAGCAGCGATAGGCGTGCCCCCCTGCAACAAGTTCCTCTGCATACTTCTTATAGATGTCCATGCGCTCGCTCTGCACATACGGCCCATAGACGCCTCCTATATCATCCGGCCCCTCGTCTGGGATGATGCCCGCCGCGCTCAGTGTGCGGCGGATAAAGTCCACCGCATCCGCAACGTAGCGGCTGCGGTCCGTATCCTCAATGCGCAGGATGAACGTTCCGTCATTTGCCCGTGCAAAAAGCCATGCATAAAGCGCTGTACGCAAATTGCCAATATGCATATACCCTGTAGGGCTTGGTGCAAAGCGCGTGCGAATCTCCGTATCTGCCAATATACTTTCCTCCTGCATACAGAAATCGCCACTGCAGCCGTCCTGCAGGAGGAGGCTTGCAGCCGGCGATTTGCTTTTTCTACTTTACTTTGTGCGCATCATCCACGCAGATAACTACACAGTGCGCGGAACATGATGAGCGAACTCATCGCGCCGGGATCCTCAACCCCGATGCTGCGCGCACCAATCAACGCGGCACGGCCGCGCCGCGCTGCGATTGTCTTAGTGTACTCGGCGCCTGCACGTCCCGCATTCAGCGCCTCCTCCAGACACTCGCGCAGGCTCTTGCCCTGCGCATTCTCAGAGAGAAACGCATCGCGTATCGGAATCAGTGTGTCGAGCATCGTCTTATCACCGCGCTCTGCACGCCCCCGTCGCTGAATCGCATCAATGGCCGCTGTAAAAAGCTTCTCAAAGCTTCGCACATCGAGCCGTGTTCCCGCTGTCACCGCCTCGCTTGCGCGGACGAACGCGATGCCATAGAGAGGCCCCGCCGCGCCACCGACATTTTCAATAAACGCCCGCCCTATATGGTACAGCACGTCTTTTATTGGCGCGTCAGCCGGAAGCTCTGCCAAACGTTCCTCAGCGGCACTGAAACCACGTACCATATTAAGACCGTGATCGCCGTCTCCCGTCTTTGCATCCACTGCTGTCAGATAGTCCTTCTGTGCTCTGATTGCAGTAATGACCGCATCCACTGCATCACGAACATTTGCCATCGCCCGTACACCATCTTTCCCGGAAATTTAGAACTTTCTCCATTCTCTCATTCATTATAACACGGGAATCCACATAGGAAAAGAGGGTCTCTGCAATTGCGCACAAGTTTTCCGAAAAAACAGATTTCATATTGTTAAAACAATTTTTCATTCCTACATTTGTCAAGTCTTGCGACTATTTTTTTTTTATGCTATCATGATATATAAGAAGGTAAGCCTTGGATGTACGTATGCCTTAGCGATGTCTAACCTACAGATCTCTTAGGGAATCCGAATTGATTCCAGCAAACGCGATGCACCTTGGTGAACACGGAAGCTGGACTTAGGATACCCACCTGCTTTACGCAGGTATAGACATGTAAGGAGTACGGCACCTCAGACGCCTCTCTTAGGGTCGGAGTAAAACTGCCATACGGCGGCTTTGCTCCGACTTTTTATGCCTTTTGCAGTGTACTCAAAATAAAAAGGACATCACCCATATATTGCCCTTCTGAATGATGTCCCTTGATTTCCTGTCATATGTTACAACTCGTGCTTTAACTTCTCCAGATCCGGGAAAAGCTCCCCAATCGAGTCAGACAGACGCTCACGTGGCTCTAAAATCTCGAGCACGGGACGCATCGTCTCACGGAACTTTGCATCATCCTGCATGAGGGCGAGAACTGCACTCGTGTTGATTGCATCGGCAAGCGCCGTATGTGCCGTTCCCTCGAAGCTGCGCCCCATCGCACCAAGTGCATGTTTAAGCGCAAGGCTGTTATGAAGCCCCAAACGGTCATCGAATGACTGCTGCAAATCAACCCAACGCACATCCAGCCACGTCGTATCAAAATGCGGAAGTTTTAGACGGCACTCCTTGCGCAGCTGCTTAATATCTGACATACTCCAAGAATAAATCTTCGTCTCTGTTTCGCCAATCCAGTCAATGAACGCTGGAAAACTCGCCGAAAAGATGGGATGCCCCGCAAGCTTTTCCTGCGTGATCCCCGTCAGTTCTGTGATATGCTTCTTCACTACGCCGTACTCGGGACGGACATAGCATTGAAATTCATCCTCCTGTTCAAATTTCTCATTGAGACGTACCGCACCGATCTCTATGATCTCCCCATTCAGCTTCCTTCGGACTTCCTTGTGCTCCTTCGCAACAGGGTTCATCTCCAAGTCGACAATGATGTGTTTCATTTGCAATCCTTACTTTCGAAAAATCTGCCACAATGATACAAAGCAGATAGTCTTGCGTATTCATTGGGGAGCATGTTATGACACACTTTTCTGTAAGCTTACCTAATTGTCCCGTATTCGCTTTGAACTGGCGAATCCTTTCGCGTTTTGAGCATCATACCACAACGAATATAGAAAATCAATAGTTAGGATAAATGTCCTAGGTAAAACTTTTAGTTTTTCTAAAAGCATGTTAAAATAGAGCAGGAGGAGGGAGCTTTGTGAAATGGACATTTGTACTGGCCGTTTTAACCTGCAATATTGTCTTTATGTCGGCCAGCTACACCATGATTATCCCATTTTTGCCAATGTATTTGACAAATGAGCTTGGCGTTGATGAGACAATGGTAAGTCTCTGGGCGGGACTTGCTTTTTCGGCAGCGTTTCTCGTCTCTGCCATCATGGGGCCTATCTGGGGACGGCTTGCCGACAGAAAAGGAAAACGCCTCATGGCAATACGTGCAAGTCTGCTGCTCTCCATCAGCTATTTCCTCGGCGGCATGGTAACATCACCTGAGCAGCTCGTCCTCGTCCGGATATTTCAAGGTTTTGCGGCGGGGCTTTGGCCAATGGATCTTGCCATCATGACACTCTATGCACCGCCTGAGCGACTTGGCTTTGCGCTCGGCATCATGCAGGGCACGCTCACGGCAGGCGGCATCATTGGACCTCTGCTCGGCGGTCTCCTCTCTGAGGCGTTTGGTATGCGCACGAGTTTTTACATTGGCAGCCTTGCACTCCTCATGAACTTCCTCGCATTTACCTTCATCATCAAAGAGCCTCCGCTCCCAAAAGACGCTGCGCCTCTTTCTCCGGAGGATATGACGCCCTCCCATCTCTGGCACATCCCTATCCTGCGCACGATGATGATTGTCAGTACGCTTGTCCAGATGGTTGTCTACATCTTAATCCCCATTATTACGACTTACATCGAGGCACTTGCAGGCGATATGGAAAACATCATCTTTGTCGCGGGTGCGGTGTTCTCCCTTGGCGGAATCGCTGGCGCCATCGCCGCGCCGCTCTGGGGTACGTTCGGCGCCCGGCGCGGGTATTTTATCGCCATGGGGCTTGCCATGGCGCTTGCAGGCGTCGTACTCTCGGCACAGGGCATTCCAAATACCCTGCTGCCCTTCGCCGTCATGCAGTTCGTGGGCGGACTGTTTCTCGCAGGGGTTCAGCCCTCGCTGAACGCCGTTATCGCACAGCATACGCCGCCGCAGCTCAAGGGCAGTGTCTTTGGCATGCTCTTTTCCGCGCAGCAGGTAGGAGGATTCTCCGGCCCGCTGCTCGGCGGCGTGGTTGCAACCTGCTTCGGTATGCACTATCTCTTCCCAGCAGCAGGCTCCATCCTGCTCTTTCTCTCGCTCTTTGTGTGGTGGAGATATATCATGAAAGAACATACGGCAAACGCGCAGACATGACAGCTTCAATAAATAATCATCTTCTGTCCAACCTCCCGCCACAGGCGCGGAACGTCGGCTACCTCTTTCAGAACTACGCCCTCTTTCCGAACATGACCGTGCGCGAGAACATCATCTTCGCACTCGATGGTTCACGGGAGGAAAAGGATCGTATCTTCAAGGATAACGTCGCACGCTTCTCCCTCGACGGGCTGGAGCACGCCTATCCTGCGGGGCTCTCAGGTGGACAGCAGCAGCGCGTCGCCTTTGCACGCATCCTCGCACGCGGCGCGGATGTGCTGCTCCTCGATGAGCCGCTCTCCGCTCTCGACACGCATCTCAAGTGGCAGATCGAGACGGCACTGCGCGAGATCCTCACCATGCAGGACATCTCGGCAATCCTTGTCACCCACGACCGCGACGAGGCATTCCGCATCGCGCAGGAGATCGCGACTGTCGACCGCGGG
The DNA here is from genome assembly GCA_938045435.1 of uncultured Selenomonas sp. GTDB lineage: Bacteria > Bacillota > Negativicutes > Selenomonadales > Selenomonadaceae > Centipeda. Next base: position 2,944 of record CALIBA010000087.1, on the reverse strand, counting down.
CAGCTCACGCCACCGATGGACAAACACGAACTCTTTCGGAATCCGGGCACGCGTGCCGCGACCACGCTCACGGGCTGCAAGAACATCTCTGCCGCCCGCCGTGTGGACGAAACGCACGTCACGGCGACCGACTGGGGCATCACGCTCCGCGTCGCCGACGCGACGACGAACGTGCGCCACATCGCCGTCCGCGCACACTATCTTGTGCTTGCGTCAGAGAACGATGTGGATGCGCTCCCTGCACGCATCGCCGAGGTCATCGAGAGCACCTTTACCTACATCGTCATGCTGCGCTTTGCAGATGGAGCGATGCCCATCCGCTGGGAAATCGACAAAGCAACGTGGCACGCACACGAAGCCGGCATCGGCGATACATTGCATTTCAACTTCCCCATCGAGGAGCTTATGCTTCTGAGGGACTAAACAGACAAAAATCCCGAACAGTGATTCGTCACCGTTCGGGATTTCTTATGCGATTTTTTCCAACTTCCCCATCGTCATTGTATAGCAGGTATCGGCGTAGTTTCGCGCTTCACTCTCGTGCGTGACAAGGAGGACGGCAGCACCCGCATCTGCCGTCTCACGCAGGAGACGGAGAACGCTCCTCGTATTCTCCTCATCGAGGTCGCCCGTCGGCTCGTCCGCGAGGAGGATGCCCGGTTGCATCACGAGTGCCCGCGCAATCGTTACGCGCCTGAGCTCCCCGCCCGAGAGTTCCGACGGCGCGACCGACGCGAGCTTACGGATGCCGAGACGTTCCATCAGCACATCGGCACGCACGGCAGCAGTCTCCTCCTGCCCCGTCAGCAATGCGGGCAGCAGGATGTTCTCGCGCACCGTGAGCGCGGCGAGCGACATCAGACGCTGCGGAGCGATGCCGATGTGACAGCGGCGCAGCGCGTCGCGCTCCGCATCACCCAGCGCGTAGATATCCGTTTCATCGAGCAGGACGCGTCCCGTCACGGGCTTCATCAACCCACCGAGGATATGGAGCAGCGTGCTCTTGCCGCTGCCCGAGCGTCCCGTCACCGCCGTGAGCGTCCCCGCCGCAAGCGTGAAATCCGTCTCCGCGACCGCCGTAAAATAGCCGTCCTTTGCACTGTAGCGCAGGAAATCGCGGCTGATCTTCTCCGCACGAAGTTCCATCATCCATCCTCCCGCAGTACCGCGCTGAGCTCAGCAGAGCCCACGCACCGCACCGTCCACGCCGCCGACAGCATTCCCGAGAGCACCGTCGCCGCAAACGTGCCGAGCGCAAGTGCGAGAATCACCCCGCCATCCGGCAGGAGATAGGGACGTGTCAGGCTCTCCTTCATCAGCCCCGCAAACGGCAGGACGACGGCAGCACCGACGAGGATGCCAAGGGCAGCCCCCGCCGCTGCAATCAGCCCCGCCTCCGTCAGCATCGTCCGCACGAGCAGTGTATGAGGTGCGCCCGCGACGCGCAGCATCGCAAATTCACGTCGCCGCTCATGCACGACCATGCGAAACGCAATGCCGAGGATGAGCACGGAGAGCAGCCAGATGATTCCGAGCAGCACCGAAATCGTTCCCGTGATGCCGCCGAGCCCCTGCTCCACATCGCGCACCATCCCATGCGCCGCATGCGCCGAGAGCTGCGGGTACATCTGATTGACCGCCGCCGCAATCCCTTCGGGTGCGAAGCCGTCCGCCGCCCGAATGAGCACGGCAGAAATCGCATTTTCGGTCGGAATCCCATGGAAATAATCGAACCCCGCCGCAACGGCGTTCGCCATCATCGCACGCATCGTCTCCATATTCGTATAGACCGCCGTGTCCATCCCCGTCCCCGTCGGACTAAGCCGTCCGACGACACGACAGGGCGTGTTGTAGAACATCAGCATATGGTCTGCCGGCACGGAGATACCGCTGCCGACAAGGATATCTCCGAAACCGATCACACCATCATAGCTCTCGCGCATCCACGGCTGGATCGTAAAATCCGTCGCGGGGTCGAAGCCGATCAGCTGCACCGCCACCGAGCAGCAGCCCGCATGCGCGGAGGCGAGGAAGAACTGCGGCGTTGCCTGTGCGACCCCCGAGAGCCCCCGCAGCTCATCAAGGTAGTGCTCCTCCATGTAGAAATGCGCGGGTACACCCTGCACAAGTACGCCCTCAAGCACGCCTGCCGCCTCTGCTTCGTGCGGCAGGACAATGACATCCGCACCAAGCCGCTCCTGAAAACGCCCGAGACCGTTTTGGAGACTGAGCAAGATGAGCGAGCCGCCAAAGAGGACGAGCGCGAGAATTGCCGCCACCGCACCGAGCGCAGACGCACGCGCAGAGCTGTGCCGGCAGTTGCGGACAGCAAGAAAACGCGAAAACGTCACGCCTCCGCCCCCTTTCGATACACATAGATATCCGCCCCTGCGGTCATGATGTTGAGCAGAGAGAGCACCGTCACCGCGGGCTCCATCACCGTATGGCAGTGCATCGTCTCCATCATGCATAGGTCAATAAGATGATCGGGCAGGACGAGCGCAAGCACAGAGATGGGAATCATGGCGAGCGCAAGCCCCAGTTTCACCTGTGCGCGCGGAATGACAAGGTGCATGACAGCGATTGCGAGCAGTGCCGCCGCAATCCCCATCAGTGCCTGCCCCGCCCAGTGGCACGTCATCCACGAGCCGTCGGGACGCGCCTCACACGGCGCAAATACCGTCTGTATGCCGACAAAAAAGATGAGATTCAGCACGACCAGCAGGATATCCGTGATGCCACACCTGCATTTCTTTTCATTCATGGTAACAACTCCTTCGATGAGATCAATCGTCTTCACATCGTAACAAAATTAAGAATAGTTTTCAATGATTTTTCAACAAATACAAAAGGGGCTGTTGCACGAAACAACCGTGCAGCAGCCTCAAGTTTGTGCAAAAACACAGAAGCCGGTGTTTTCAAACACCGGCTTCTGGCGTAAAAT
>CALIBA010000086.1 GCA_938045435.1 uncultured Selenomonas sp. | reverse complement strand
CAGTACTGATTTTTGGTGCTCGCCGTGTTGGTAAAACGGTAATGATGCGTAAAATTGTGGACAACTATTCAGGTAGGACGATGATGCTCAACGGCGAAGACTACGACACATTAGCACTATTGGAGAATCGCTCAATAGCCAATTATCGGCATTTATTGGATGGTATTGATTTGCTGGCTATTGATGAGGCACAGAACATACCACAAATCGGTAGTATTCTGAAGTTGATAGTTGATGAAATACCGGGAATAAGTGTCTTGGCAAGTGGTTCTTCGTCATTCGATTTGCTGAATAAGACTGGTGAACCGTTGGTCGGCCGCAGTACGCAATTTCTCCTTACACCATTCTCGCAACGGGAAATCGCACAGACGGAAACGGCACTTGAAACCCGCCAGAACCTCGAAGCGCGCTTGATTTACGGTTCCTATCCCGAAGTAGTAATGATGGAGAACTATGAACGTAAAACAGACTACCTACGTGATATTGTCGGTGCATACCTGCTTAAAGATATCTTAGCAATTGACGGCTTAAAAAATTCGAGCAAGATGCGCGATCTACTGCGATTGATAGCTTTTCAGTTGGGCAGCGAAGTTTCTTACGAAGAGTTAGGTAAACAACTCGGCATGAGCAAGACGACCGTTGAAAAATACCTCGACCTATTGGAAAAGGTCTTCGTTATCTATCGTCTGGGGGCTTATTCGCGTAACCTACGCAAGGAGGTTACAAAAGCTGGCAAGTGGTACTTCTACGACAACGGCATTCGCAATGCCATTATCGGGGCTTTCTCACCGCTGGCCATTCGGCAGGATGTCGGTGCGCTGTGGGAGAACTACATCATCGGAGAGCGGCGCAAAGCGAACTTCAATGAGGGACTGCACAGGGAGTTCTATTTCTGGCGCACCTACGACAAACAGGAAATCGACCTGATTGAGGAGAGTGCCGACAGTCTTACCGCCTTGGAGTTCAAGTGGGGAAATAAAATGCCGGCCGCACCGAAAGCCTTCCAAGAAGCCTATCCCTATGCCGAGTTTCATGTGGTAAATCGGGAGAATTATTTGGAGTTCGTATAATCAATAAATTACGTATATGGAAACAAAACTACAATCCAAACAGCAATATCCGCGGTTTATCCAAAATAAACCGTGTGGTATTGACAAATTCGATGGAGGTTCGCAAGAAAGGTTGGCAAAAACTATTGCTCGCCATTTTTGTCAGAATGATTCATTGGATGAGGAATGTACTTTACCTCGAATTATCGGCATCGAAGGTATTTGGGGATCTGGAAAATCCAACGTGGTTAAAATGTTGGAACGTGAATTATCAGACGACTATTACTTTTTTGAGTATGACGCATGGGGACATCAAGAGGACTTGCAACGCCGCTCTATATTGGAATTGCTTACAAGCAAACTTATTGATGATGGTATCCTATCTGGAAATGCAACAATAAAAGTCAAAGGTGGAGGTACGAAAACCGTATCATGGTCTGAAAAGCTGAAATATTTATTAGCCCGTAAAACGGAGACCGTAACCGAAAAATATCCCCTTATCAGTAATGGTATGGTTGCGGCATTTTTGGTTGCAGTTTTAACTCCGATATTTACATTTATTGCGTATGCAGTAAAACCTACACCCACAACATGGTGGTTTTCTTTATTGTCTATTATCATAGCTGCACTGCCAGTTCTTATTGCATTGTGCGTTTGGAAATGGGCATATAGCAAAGATCATAAATATGGATGGAGTTATATGTTAGCTATTTATCAAGATAAAGTCGAAAAGGACGTTTGCTATGAGACTTTGAGCGAAGACGAACCAACGGTTTACGAGTTCAAAACATGGATGCAAGACATTTCTGATTTTATCAAGGAAAAAGGACAACGTAAATTAGTCCTTGTTTTTGACAACATGGATCGTCTCCCCGCTGAAAAAGTAAAAGAATTATGGTCTTCTATCCATACGTTCTTCGCCGATAGCGGTTTTGAAAATGTTTGGGCTGTTATTCCTTTCGATGAAACACATTTAGCTTGTGCATTCGGAGATGAGACCGACGAACAAACGAAACAACTGACCAAGTATTTTATCAATAAAACTTTCCCTATTGTTTATCGTGTTGCTCCTCCTGTTATTACCGACTATCGAAGTATATTCAACAAACTGTTTGTTGAAGCATTTGGAGAAACAGAAAATGAAGCGAAAGAAACTATAAATCGGATATTCAGATTGGTAAATCCTAATGCCAATGTTAGGGAAATTATATCATATATCAATGAGATGGTCGCTCTTAAACAAGAGTGGTGTAACGAAATTTTGATGATAAACATAGCATTGTTCTGTTTGAAGAAGACGGATATTCTGGCAAATCCAGTAGAACAAATATTGTCCGGCGACTATCTGAATGGCATTCAAACAATAATTAACAATGATCTGCAAACACAACGCGAAATTGCAGCTTTGGTATATGGTGTCGATGTTGAAGATGCTCGACAAATTCCATTGAAAAAATATATTGAAGGCTGCATCAACGGAGAAGAAGACCACGACATAAATCAATATGCAGAGACTAATAAACAATTTGACACTGTATTAGAAGAAGTTATACAATGTATGGACAATGCGCTTATCGATAAGATTATACATTGTTTGCATAAATTAACTCGAAAGAGCGATGTTATTCTGCGTGTATGGCAAAGAATAGCACAATTGAAATTAAAAGAATCCATAGAGAAGCAGGTGTTCCCTGTCGAATACCAAGAACTGCTGTTGCATTTAGACACGGAAAGCCAAAACCATGTGATTGCTCAATTATATAAGAAGATAGTTCGGTTCAATGACTTCAATGGCGGCGACTATTTCAAAACGTTAGATGCAATAGACAGGTTTATTGCGCAAAATAAGTTGGCGTGCGATTTTACGTCATTGATTGAAGCAAAAACAGTCAAGCCAAATACATTTATCGATTATATTCAAGCTGCAAATGCAACAGATGCTGCCTATCGGGATAACGCGACAACTAAAGCATATAAATATTATCAAGTAGCAACAAATTCGGAGGCGCTCGATAATTATTTGGCAAACTTACTACCCGATAATTTCGACCATGCAGATATTGTAAAAACGTTAAAAGATAATTCTACCTATACGTTTCCAACGCTTTTGCAAGCGATCACGAATTGCATTGATGAACAGAATGTAAATAAAGATAATATAGGGGCTATATTTACAACCTATCGTTTATTGGCATCTGACGAAGAAAGACCTTTACCTGTAACGTTAGATTCAACCTACATAAATCAGTTGCATTCTGAATTAGAAACTGATGGCCGAAACATTAAAGAGTCTGGATATTACGATTTAGTCGCCATGCAATTGGCACATGGTCATTCCGTTTCCTTAATAGAGGGTGGAGATATAAAATATGTTGCAGAACTCATGGACTATTATGTGGATCATGGAGACTTATTAGTAAATAGTGTGGGATGGAATATACCGCTATTAAATGAAACACTACAATACATGGTAAATCATAAACTTGGCTATAAATTATTGCTCTCAGACATATTGCCCCAATTTGAAGATATTAAGAACAGAATAGGTGTAACGGATGAGGTATTTATCGAGCATTTAGCAGAGTGGAATACCGATTTGGATAAGTATATCACTAAGAACAATATTAAAGATGTAATTCCTGACGCATCTTTTTACGATTTGACCACTAAAATAAGCAATGTCCTGACCGATCATATCAATAAAATAGCGTTCGAAGCGTTGTCTGAAATAAGTGTTGATACATTATACGCCCAAAGAACAGCACATACATCATATTATTGGTTTGTCGCAATAAAACATTTACTGGCTAAAATCAAATCCTTGCCAGATAACTTGACTGAATTTGGCAAAAAGATTCTGATGGATATTGCTTCTGGAACTCAAAGTTTGAATCCTTTCCCTAATTGTTTCAAGAATATAGTTGAAAGATTGGATAAACGAAAAATTAAATCGACAGTTACCGATATAAGAAATGATTTCTGCATCGGTAAAAAGACTATCAATGCAATAAAGTTTCAATTTTTCGAAACATGGCTTAGATCGCATGGTAATTTGAAAAGTCAAGCTGGAGACGTTATTGATAAAATAGTGAAACCTGTAATTTCCGATGGGGCATGCCGTTCATTGATTCTGCAAAACAAAGATTTTTATATGGATTTAATAAATACAGCAGGGGATGATGCTTATGAATTGAAAAAGAGTCTCCGAAACCTCATACAAAAAGATTCAGATCCGCAATTGGTTAAATTTGTCAATTCGATAGATTCAGTACCTGAGGTTGAAACCGCGTAAGTATTTGTCTAACAAGTCCGAATTTTACGATTTTACCCGTCAGAACTGAAGTGCCCCCCAAAAAAATTGTATCCAACTTTTGGGGGTCACTTCAAACTTCGATAGGGATAATTTTCAATTTTGGGGACTTGTTAGACAGTCTCATTATCTGGTAGCAGTTTACACAGCACCGGATCGTTTTTGATACGCTCCAGTTCCTCCTGCACAATCTGCTTCACCTCTTCCTTGATGCGCCGGTAGTTCGCCTGCACCGTTTCCTTCATGCGGTCGTTGCCGTCCTCGTCCGTGAAGTTTGTAATGACGGGAATTTTCTTGTAGGCACTTTCTTCCCGTTTCACCTTTTCGGCATCCACCACAATCTCGCAATGAAAAATCTTCTGCTCGATACGCTCGTTGAAGTTGTCGGATACAGAACCGACAAACATTCCCTGCGTAAGCCCGGAAATCTTACTCGGTGGAATGAGCGCGTCCATCTGCGTGTTGATGGAGGTGGAAACATCCTGCCGGTTGATGGAGATGGACTGCCGTTTCTGCAACACCTTACCGAACCGCTCGGAGAGCGTCTTGGCTGTTTCCCCCACCACCTGACCGGAGAAAATATTGCCGACAGTGTTCATCACCACTTTCGCCTCTTTGTCCCCGTAGTCACGCACTAACTGGCTGAAATCCTGAAAGCCCAGACACACGGCAACCTTGTTGCTTCGGGCGGTAGCTATAAGATTGTCCAACCCTTTGAAGTATATTGTGGGCAACTCGTCGATGATGACCGATGACTTCAGCATCCCCTTCTTGTTGATGAGCTTCACGATACGGGAATTATACAGACCGAGTGCCGCACCGTAGATATTCTGACGGTCGGGATTGTTACCCACGCAGAGGATTTTCGGCTCTTCGGGATTGTTGATGTCCAGCGTAAACTCGCTGTCTGACATCACCCAGTAGAGCTGCGGTGAAATCATCCTCGAAAGCGGGATTTTTGCCGACGCTATCTGACCCATGAGCTGCTCCGCAGCCCCTCCAAGCCACGCATCCATGAACGGCGAAAGGTAGTTCTCCAGCTCCGGATAAGAGGTCAGTATCGGAAATATATCCTCGTAACGGCGGTTCAGAAACTCGATAGCATGGGGAAACGTGCAAAACTTCCCGTTCTGATAGATTTTGAGATACCAGATAATACTGGCAAACAGAATGATAGGTGACTCCACGAAGAAGTCGCCCTGCTTTTGCACCCACGTTTTATTGAGGTTGAGCATTATTGTGTAGGCACTCTCATAGGCATCCGTAATATCTTCCATAAAATCCGGGTGAATGGGATTGCACCGATGAGAGCGTCGCGGGTCGTCGAAGTTGATCACATAGAACTTCGGCTTTACCTTGTAGCCGTCCGGGTGGTTCAGCAAATGGTTGTAGGCAATAGTAGATAGGTCGGGATACTTGAAATCGTAGATGTATTGACTAAAGCCCTTTTCAATCTGTTGCTTGATAAAATTGTTTACCACGGCATAGGACTTGCCGCTGCCCGGCGTACCCAACACGATGGACGCACGGAAGGGATTAACTACATTGATCCAACCGTTGTTCCAGCGTTTCCTGTAATAGAAACGTGTCGGCAGATTGACCGAATACTCGCTTTCGATAAGCCTCGTTTCCTGCATGAAACTCTCGTTCTCGTTGTTGAAAACATCCTCCATCAAATTGTGTTTCAACAGGCGGCTCATCCACAGACCACCCATCAACAGGCAGACATAGCCCGTTCCAATGGTAAGGACATACAGTCCCGTCACCGCTTCAAGCGGCAGCGGCAGGGGCAGCAACCACCAGTTCAGGAAAAACAGCACGAACCCGACGGCAAATGCTGTCCAGATTCTCCCCCAAGTGATTTTCTCACCCTTGACACCCTTCGTACCCAGACAGGACAAGGCAAGCAAAAGGACGGAAAACAGCTTCGTGTAGAGAATGGAATGGAACAGCCCCGCCGTGCGGTCGAAGTTCAGAAGGATTTTGTCCACCACGCCGATGTTCACGCCCCACAGCCGGATGGCTTCGTAGCAGAACCAGTACACGTTCATGACCACTAAAATGATACTCACGGCACGCAGAAAATCCATGATTTTCGCCAATGCCCTCAAATCGTCTTCTTGTTGTGACATACATTGATTTTTTAATTGTTGATACTCTGATTACATACCCAAGCCCTTGCGTTTTTTCTTCTTTTTGCGCTTCATCGCCCGGATGAAAGCCTCTTCCTCGGCATCTACCGCCGGACCTTCGGGAGTGAGCAAGCCCATACCGCCCGATATATCTTCACTGTCGTAGGCGGTCTGCCCGTGTGCCTTGTCCGCAGCATCCACAGGGATGGATAGCGGTATCGGCGGTTGTCCGGCGTATGGCAGGGTGAAGTGTTCCTGCAAGGCATTCGCCGAAAGCTCCTTACCCATGCGCGAACCGTTCAGCACGCATCCCGTGCGGTGGTCGATGAAGGTAGCCCCATAGATGCGCCCTTCCTCTGTGTAGCGCAGTACGGTGTCGATGCCCTTCTCTTTGAGTTGGGATACAAATTTGTCCTTGTCATAAGTGCCTTGCAGCACGGAAAGGACGGTGCGTTTCGTCATGTCTGCCAGTTTCCTATCCTTGATTTCCGATTTGGAACGGACAAACTTCTTCTGTACGGCTTCATAGCCTGCGGACTTCCCGAAAAGCGAGGATTTGAACGGGTTGCCCACCTTGTTACCCTTGTCGTCCGTGACGGAATAGACCAGCCCGTGATACTCCCGTCCGCGCACGTTGCCCCTCGCTTCCTCCACCGTCATATTATATAAGGAAAGGAGCGCACGGTATTCGCCCATCGTCTGGAAACGGTACTGCCCATTCAGAGCCTTCACGGTGTTGCCTACCTGCTT
>CALIBA010000085.1 GCA_938045435.1 uncultured Selenomonas sp. | reverse complement strand
AGATGAATTCATCCTTCTCTGTCAGCATCATATAGCCGTCAAGCGTCAGAAATCGCCCGAACTCGGGCGACTCGAAGACATCAATGCGCTGGAATTCGCTCTGCCCGCTGTACAGCTGACGATTGATGCGAATTGAGAAACGCACATCCGGTGTATGTTGTTCTGTGTACCAAAATTCCATCGTTTAACACTCCGTCATCACATTGAGACGCCGTATGCTCATGTCCTCCGGTCCCGTAATCTGACAGCCCTTCTTCTTTGCATAGCGGATATAGGTCAAGATTTCCTCCGTGATCTGCTCTCCAGGCGCGAGAATTGGAATCCCAGGAGGATAGCACATAACAAATTCACTGCATATACGTCCGCATGTTTCTGCAATTGGCAAGGCCTCCTTCTCTCCATAGAAGGCATCCTGCGGGCCACAGATGACGGTTGGATCAATATATTCCATCTTGAGGGTTTTGGACGGATCCTTGCGGTAGTTCCGCCGTATCTCTGCGAGCGCTGCGACAAGGCGTTCGATGTCCTTCGGACGATCGCCGACAGACACATAGGCGAGCAGATTCGCAATGTCTCCGAACTCCGTCTGGATGTCGTAGTCATCACGCAGGATGTCGTAGACCTCAATGCCTGCAAGCCCGGTCGCCCGCGTGAAAACAGAAAGCTTTGTTGTGTCAAAATCATAGACTGCAGAGCCATCGATCAGCTCGCTCCCATAGGCATAGTAGTCGCCGATCGCATTGATCTCGTCGCGAGCATAGGCAACGAGGTCAATGATCTTGTCAATGACCTCCCGCCCGCGCAGTGCCAGATTGCGGCGGCTGATGTCAAGGCTGGCAAGAAGCAGATAGGATGCGCTCGTCGTCTGCGTGATATTGATGATCTGATGGACGTAACCGAGCGGCATCGAGTCCGAACAGAGCAGGAGCGAACTCTGGGTCAGCGAACCACCGGACTTATGCATGCTGATGGCTGCCATATCCGCACCTGCGTCCATCGCTGCAACGGGCAGACGATCACTGAAATAGAGATGTGTTCCATGTGCCTCGTCCACGAGTACCTTCATGCCGTGGGCGTGTGCGAGTTCTGTAATCGCACGCAGATCGGAGCAGATGCCGTAATACGTCGGATTGTTGACAAAGACCGCCTTTGCATCCGGATGATGCGCGATCGCGGCGGCGACATCCTCCACGCGCATACCGAGCGCAATGCCGAGTATATCGTCAATGCCGGGATTCACATAGATCGGAATCGCTCCGCAGAGAATCAGCGCGTTGATCGCGCTTCGATGGACATTGCGCGGCATGATAATCTTATCGCCGTGCCCCACGGCTGAAAGCACCATCGCCTGCACGGAGCCGGTTGTCCCGCTCACCATGAAGAATGCATGCGCAGCGCGGAATGCCTCCGCCGCTAAAATCTCTGCATCCCGAATCACAGAGACCGGATGACAGAGATTATCGAGCATCTTCATAGAGTTTACATCGACATCAAGGCAGGAAGCGCCGAGAAATGCCGCAAGCTCCGGATTCCCGCGCCCACGCTTATGTCCCGGCACATCAAAGGGGACAAGACGTGCGCGCTTCATCCGTTCCAATGCCTCCTGGATGGGAGCACTGGACTGGGAGAGGTACGGCATTACTTCTCCTCCAACAGCAGTTTTGAGACAAGATCGTCGTAACGGTAATCCCCCGCAAGATCCTTGCTCTTCACCCAGTGTACCGCTTCTTCTACGTCCTTCTCTGCCGGGAGTCCGGCGGGACGATAGGGTTTCAGTTCGAGGGCATCGCGTGCGGGTGCAGGAAATCCGCTCTTCTCCATCACGAGATCAATATATTCCGCACGCGGTGTATGATTCAGATACTCTACGGCTTTGTTATAGGCACGGTACATCGCCCGTACAGACGCCGACTTCTCCTGGATGGAGGCGTCCGAGAATACAATCACGCCCGGGTTGATGCCAAGATCCCCCGACCCTGTCACATAGCGGCTTCCCGATGCCACAGCAACGTTTGCCATCGGCTCCGGCAGAACAGCCGCCGCTAGATTTCCGCTCTGCAGCATCTCCAGACGCACGGGAATCTGCGGGATAACGACCTTGGAGACATCCTGCTCACCCATACCGTTGACCGCAAGGATCTCGTCCGTTACATATTCGATGATCGTGTTGCGGGAGATGGCGATCTCCTTCCCGTGCAGATCTGCTGCAGAGGAAATGCCCGCATTTCCTCCCGCGATGAGATTGTAATTCCCGTCCGTGTAGGAGGTCGCGTGCAGAGAAAAACCACCGGAGCGCGCAAAGATGACGGCAAGCAGGTCAGAGACGGCACCATCGAGATTGCCGCTCTGCAGGGCCGCATCGCGCTCCATCGCACTCTTGAAGGGGACGAGCTCGACTTCGACACCTTCCTCCGCAAAGTACCCGCGCTCTGCGGCGATGATGAACGGAATTGAGTCCGTATCAGGCATTAATCCAATCGTTAGTTTCGGAAGCCGTTCCGCCTTCTTTTCTTCCGATGTAGTCCCGCAGCCGGCTATGAGAAGCAAGGTAAAGATGAGTGTCGCAGCAAAAAATCTCTTCATCATATATCCCTTCTACTTTGCTGTATATGTACCTGCTCCATGCTCTCGCTGCATATGTTCGCATAGGTAACGCAATGTCCATAGTGTATTATATGGTGTAATGACAGATTTATAGACGATGCGCGGAATTCCTACAGCCTCTAGGGATGCAAGCACTTTCGTCAGACGATTCCCCTGTATATGCTCAAACAGCACTACCTCATACGGAAAGTAAAAAGACTCCTTAGTATTCCCATCTGCCGGACAGTACCCCTTATATCCAAGAAGAAACCCAATCTTCTCGCGCCACGCAGTTTTCTCCAGCACCTGTACATGAATGTGGTGCGCACGAAACACCTCCTGTGCAGGTATAAGATATTCTGTGGGAAACTGATAGAGCAGTACACGTTCCTCACGTTTTGCCATATTCTTTTACCATTACTTAGCTGACAGGCCGCGCATCAGCAGATAGGTCACAAGCTCATCGAGAGAAACTTCCTCCTCCAGCATCTTTTTCTCCAGGGATGTACGCAACGTCTTTGGCAGACGTACAGTCAAAAAGCCACTCATGACAGTAGTCTGTGCATATTCTGTATCAGCAGGTTTTACTTGTGGTGTCTTCTTAGTCTTGGCAGCAGGCTTCTTCGGCTCATTTGCTGCCTTAGTTTCCTCGGACAACTGATCCGACTCCTGTTTCTTTATCTGATTTGATGCACGTTTTTTCTGCTCCCCAGGTTTTACCTCCATGTTATCAGCAGAAAGTCTCTGCCCTATTTTTGCTTTATCTTCTACAGTCTTTTTCTTCGCCATAGGCGATCCCTCCCGCTTCTCCTCAGATTTCTTTGCTGTTATACGTTTATTTTCCTTATGTTCTGGTGGATAGACAAAGAATTCATTGTACGCATTGCGCAAATCTTCGCTCGCCTGCTTTGTTCCAACTCCGATGATATAGGATGGATCCTCTGCATTCAGTGACTCCGCAATTCTCACGAAATCTGAATCCGTTGTTATAATAAAATACTTGCGTACGCCTTCTTGATAGAGAATCTGTGCAGAATCATAAAGTGCAGAATCAAGTGAGTTTTTTCCGTAGAATGTCCTACTGATCTGCCGAAAGGTAAAATCGGGATACTCCATG
>CALIBA010000084.1 GCA_938045435.1 uncultured Selenomonas sp. | reverse complement strand
CACCTATGGAGACCGCATACATCGCGATTATGACAAGGAGACAGCGTTGCTTGAGGTGATTCGCGATACGATGGATCGCGGTGGCAATGTCATCATCCCCTCGTTTGCTGTTGGGCGTACGCAGACATTGCTCTATTATTTTTACAATCTCTGGAAGGAGGGGCGCCTCGATGGTGATATTCCAATCATTATCGACAGCCCGCTTGCGATCCAGGCGACCCGCGTGTTTCTCAAAAACTATGAGGACTTTGACGAGGAGACAATTGCATTTTTTGGGGAGAACGGAACCATTCCGTCATTTCCGCAGGTGCGCATTGCAGAAACCGCAGCAGAGTCACGTGCGCTGAATTCATCTGAGGGCTCTGCGGTCATTCTTTCCGCCTCAGGGATGGCAGATGCAGGGCGTATCCTGCACCATCTGAAACACAATCTCTGGCGGCCGGAATCCACCATCCTGTTTGTCGGCTACCAGGCAGAGGGGAGCCTTGGCCGGCGGCTCGTTGACGGGATCAAGCGCGTGCGCGTCCTCGGCGAGGAGATTGCGGTCAAGGCTCAGATACAGATGCTGGAAGGCTTTTCCGCGCATGCAGATGCCATGCAGATTGTTGAGTGGATGCGGTCGATTACTATGCCTCGTCCCGCAAAGGTGTTTCTTGTGCATGGGGAGGGACATGCGCAGGAGGCGCTCAAGGAGCGGATACAGGAGGAACTTGGACTCGAAGTCTACGCACCGTTTCTTGGCGATGCTGTGACCATACAAGGGCGCAGTTCGGTGCTTATTCCGTCGAATATCCCGGCAGTTTCCGTTGAGGCGGAGATGGAGGATGTCATGCGTGATTTCGATGCAGAATACCGTCAGATACGCAAGGCAATTATCCGCACGGTTGTACGTCAGCCAAAGCTCATGGAGCCAATTATCCGCACGATGCAAAAAGCACGCAACTATTTTAAGAAACTTGCGGCACCATACAACATATAGTGTTTTTTATATCCAACATAATCCATTTTTACTGTGTGTTATGCACTTGCATAGCACAGTGAAATACGCTAAAATAGGGAAGCCTTAAAAAGGCTTTCCTATTTAATATGTATCAATGGAAGAAATCCCTTACTCTTTCATGAATCAGTATGATAGGTGGTGTTATATTGGAATCCCCATTTCGTGTTGGTGTAGATGTTGGCTCAACAACGATTAAACTCGTGGTGCTCGGAGAGGAACATAAGATCCTCTATAAAAATTATGCACGGCATTTCTCAGAGATAGGCAAAGCTCTGCAGGAGAACTTAACACAGTTGAGGGAAATTGTCGGCACATCAAAATTCTCGTTCGCCCTTACAGGCTCAGCGGGCATGGGTATTGCTCAGCGTATAGGGCTTCCCTTTGTGCAGGAGGTGATGGCCTGCGCTTCAGCTGTGCGTCGTCTTATCCCGGAAACGACAACGGCAGTCGAACTTGGCGGTGAAGATGCAAAGATCACATACTTTGGTGATGCACCTGAACAGCGCATGAACGGCGTCTGTGCAGGTGGAACAGGTTCTTTTATCGACCATATGGCATCGCTCCTTTCGACCGATCCGGTGGGTCTAAATTCCCTTGCAGAAAAAGGGAAGCGTGTCTATGCGATTGCCTCGCGCTGCGGTGTATTCGCAAAGACAGATGTTCAGGCACTCATGAACGATGGTGTGGAGAAGGCGGATATTGCACTCTCTGTTCTGCAGGCAGTGGTCAACCAAACCATCGGAAATCTTGCACAGGGACGGCCGATTGACGGAAAGGTCGCGTTTCTCGGCGGGCCGCTGCACTTTCTCCCGGAACTAAAAAAGCGTTTTATCGAGACATTGAAGCTCGACGACGCAGATGTCGTCGATGTGGATTACGGCAATTATTTCGTCGCACTCGGTGCGGCGCTTTCTGATGATGCCCATGAAATTGATATGCGGGAGATGGAGGCTTGTATTGCGCGCGCTGAGGAGGCTGCGGCAGCAGAGACGCGAACAGCAGATTTTATACTGTTTAAGGATGCGGCGGAGTATGCTGCATTCAAAGAGAGGCATGACCGCAGTCGCGTGAAACGTGGTGATCTTGCCTCTTATCGCGGTGCTATCTGTATTGGGATTGATGCTGGATCGACAACGACAAAACTCGTTGCTGTCGGCAGAGATAAAGAGCTGCTTTATACATCTTACGGAAGCAACAATGGATCGCCGCTTCAGTCTGTCATTGAGGCACTGCGGGCATTCTATGCCGAGATGCCGGAGGAAGCATATATCGCGGGAGCAATGACAACGGGCTATGGCGAGGCGATCGTCAAGGCTGCTCTGCGTGCGGATGGCGGTGAGGTGGAGACCTTTGCCCATTTGCGTGCAGCGCAGGAATTTTGCCCTGAGGTCACATTCGTCCTCGACATCGGCGGGCAGGATATGAAGTGTTTCTTCGTTCAGGATGGTGCTGTCGGCAATATTACATTGAATGAGGCTTGTTCGGCGGGGTGCGGCTCATTTATCCAGAACTTTGCAGAGGGATTGCACCTAACGCCGGCAGAATTCGCAGGCAAAGCGATTGATGCGAAGGCGCCTGTTGATCTCGGCACACGCTGTACGGTCTTTATGAATTCAAAGGTCAAGCAGGCGCAGAAAGAAGGGGCAGAGGTTGCCGATATTTCGGCAGGCATTGCGCTCTCGGTGGTTAAGAATGCATTGTTTAAGGTGATGCAGCTGAAGGATGTTGCGGCGCTCGGCGATCACATTGTCGTACAAGGCGGGACATTCTACAACGATGCTGTGCTGCGTGCACTTGAAAATTTGATTGGCAAGGAGGTTATTCGTCCTGATATTGCGGGCCTCATGGGGGCGTATGGTGCGGCGATTTTAGCACTTGAGACGGGAACCAAGCAGTCAACACTGCTTGGAGCGGATCAGCTCTTTACCTTTGAGACAAAGACCAGCTCCTACCGCTGCGGAAAATGTGGTAATAAATGCCTCATCACCATGCAGCAGTTTCCGAATGGCGAGCGCTATTTTACCGGCAATCGCTGCGAGCGCGGCATCGGCGGTGAGAAACATGAGGACGATACACCGAACATTTATAAGTTCAAGTACAGGCGCGTGTTCAAACACTATAAATCCCCTGCAGAACCACGGCGCGGGCGTATCGGTATTCCACGAACGCTCAACATGTATGAGGACTACCCATTTTGGTTCACATTCTTTGATACCCTCGGTTATGGCGTCGTACTTTCAGGAAAGTCTTCGCCGCAGCTCTTTTACAAAGGCATGGCAACGATTCCGTCGGACTCGCTCTGCTACCCCGCAAAGCTCGCGCACGGACACATTGTCGACCTCGTGGAAAAGGGCGTCGATACGATCTTTTACCCCTGCGAGCCCCACAATATGGAGGACAAACCGGGCTCGTCAGCGAACAATTTCAACTGCCCGATCGTCGCGTCCTACGCAGAGAACATCCGCATCAATATGGACATCCTGCGTGAGAAGAACATCCGCTTTATCCAGCCATTTCTGCCGATCAACGACCGAAAGCGCATGATTGAACGGCTTGTGGAGGAGTTCGGCAAGGCGGAGGGGATCGGGAAAAAGGAGATCACCGCCGCCGTTGATGCGGGCTATGCTGAGATCGAGCAATACCGAAAGGATGTGCGTGACTACGGTCAGCAGATCCTCGATCGTATTGCGCAGAC
>CALIBA010000083.1 GCA_938045435.1 uncultured Selenomonas sp. | reverse complement strand
AACGATTTAGCAAACCGTCCTCTTCAGCCTCTTGAGTACCACTCCATATTCACTTTCATGCCGCCCCTGCGACACGATGTATATTAACAGAAGGAAGAACAGTTGTCAAGACAAAAATCCGAAAAGTCACATGCCATAGCGCGTTAACTGCCAGCATTATACATAAAAGTAATTACCTATATGAGAAAATCCTATTAAAAATAGGCCACCTAATATTGTCTGAATAGAAGGTGAACGTTATAATAGAAAAGATAAGGGAGGTGTGATGTTATGGAGATCGCACAGCTGAAATATTTCCAAGTAATGGCAAACATCCGCCACTTTACTCGTGCCGCGCGCATTGTCTCCGTCTCACAACCCGCACTGAGCCGTTCCATGGGAAAACTGGAGCGTGAGCTTGGCGTAAAGTTATTCAAACGCCGTGATGGAGAAATCGAACTCACCCCAGAAGGTGCACGCTTGCTGCGGCATGCGGATCGCATTCTAAAAGAAGTGGACTGCGCACAGGAAGAGGCACGGCTCACACGCACCAGAGAACGACAGGAAATTAGGCTCTCGTTTATACAGTCACTGGGCAGTTATGCGCTGCCGATCATCCTGAGAGATTTCCTAGCGCACTACCCAGACATTCGTATTCAGCTCAACCAACAGGACTCAGCAACACTTGCACGGCAGATCATGGAAGGTGAGACAGATCTCTGTCTGTGCTCTACACTGCCTCCTACAGAACGCATTACATGGGTGTATCTTTGGTCAGAGGAACTATTTATCACTGTTCCCAAAGAGCATCCCTATGCAGACCGCAGAAACATGGAGCTGTCCGAACTGGAAAATGAGCTGATGATTACGCTGAAAGGCAATTACAGTCTGCGTGCTTTGGTCGATCAGTTCTTCGACCTGGCGGGAGTGCATCCGGAAATCACATTTGAAGGGGATGATATTTCTACCGTCTCTGCTCTGGTTGCAGCAGGTCTTGGTGTAAGTTTGCTGCCCAAACTTGCTGGTATGGAGCACCCCGGCCTCTCCTATATCCCCGTCTCTTTTCCGCTTTGTAAACGCGCGGTTGGGATTGCGTGGAATACCTCACGCCCGCTACCATCTGCCGCAGTCTCTTTTCAGCAGTTTATTGTACAGAGATTCGACACGGATGGTGACTCTGCCTGGCTGTCTGAGCAAAGCAGATAGAGATGCCATAGTAGAATCCGTACACATACGAAGGCACCACAGAGATTTTGTAAACATCTCTGTGGTGCCTTTACTGTATCATCTAAGTTTTCAATAAGGTTGCCGCGGGTACTCAGGGAGCAGCCGATGCACGCCCGATGCGCACAATCTTAGAGATCTGAACCTGATGTGTCTTACCGTTCACATCGGCAATGACGCTCGGCTGTCCATCCGTGATGCTGACACCGATGATCTTGCCCTCATAGCTCTTTTTAACTGTCTGACCATCGGCTGTCTTTTCCTCTGTCATCCATTGTACCGGCTGTCCAATCATCGAACCAATCTGTCCAATGAGCACGGAGGAGTTGATGTTCTCAACGATCTTCGAGACTTCGCCGAGTCCCTTCGATACGTTCGTCATCTGCTCAAGTGCAGAAAACTGTGCGAGCTGTGAAAGATACTCGCTGTTATCCTGCGGATCGAGGGGATCTTGGTACTTCATTTGGGTGACGAGCAGCTGCAGGAATGCATCCTTCCCCAGTACATTACTGTTCTTATCCTTAGCCTTTGCCTGGTTCTGTGCTGCTTCATAATCGGCGAGCTTCTGTGTGACGCCGCCAACGTTAATCGTATTCAGTGGGTTTGTACTCGGCATGGTATTTCCTCCTTATATCGCGTTACACACGGTAGTCCACACCATCCGTGGTCGTTGCTGCATCCACTGTCTGCTTCGCGGCAGAAAGAGGTACAGCTTCCTCTGCACTTTCCACATAGTCATCCGCATCGCCGTGCGCATAAATACGCGTCTCGCCGCGGCCGCTCTCGGCATTCTGCCATGCGCCCTGCCCTTGTCCCTGCGGCATCTGACCGTCTGCAAGACCGGTATAAACACCAACGCGGTCGACTTTGAGCCCCTGATTGTTCAGCTCCTGACGAAGCTGCATGAGCGAGTTCTCAATCACGTTGCGCACATGGGCGTTGTCGCTGTGGAACGAGGCCTGCACAGAACCGTCCGCACCAACAGCAACGCGGAGCGTGAGTTCACCAAGGTGCTCCGGCTTGAGGCGAATGACCATCTGCGTATCCGTCATCGTACGCAGAAGTCGTGCCTGCTCTACGATTTGACGCGGAATCTCATAGTCGGCCTGGGGGGATGGCGGAGCCTCCTGTACCGGCTCTGCAGAAACGACATTCTGCATGGGCATCGAACCCGTGGGAGCAGCACTGATGGGCTGCGGTGCGCTGGATGCAGAAGACTCTGCTGCGCGCGGCGCCTGCTGCACAGTCTCTCCAACAAGCTCTTCCACGGCCTGGAAGGAGAGCTGCTGTGTCTGTGCAGCATCATCCTGCTGCTGCCCACCTGCCCCCTGTCCCATCATCTCATGGCGCATCGTGCGCTGTGCGAGAACATCGAGTGGACTGGGCGCATCTGGATTTTCTGAAACGATCAGACTTTCCCCTACGAGCTCAGATACCTTCCGTCCCTCTGTAAGCTGGGTAAGAGGAACCTGAACGGCAGTCTCAGCGGCCGCAGTCTCTACCAAAGGCTCTCCGGCAAGTGCGAGGAGAAAGTTTTTCGTCTGTGCCGTTTCCGTTGGTGACATCTGCTGCAAGAGCGCCTGAACCTGCTGTAAATCAGTTTCTTGAAGCTGCTCTGCCGTCAGTCCATAACGCTCGAGAATCGCCGCCAATGGCGCTTCAAGATCTGCATCTGCATTTGCCGCACCAATGTCCACAATCAGCGGGGTCACAGCAATCGCCTGTGCGAGATCTGTTCCTTCATCCTGGTTTTCGTTTCCACTTTGCAGCGGCATCTGCTCCCCCGCTGCACCTGGCGTTTCCGCCGTCACATCCTGTGTGTCCTGCGATGTCTTATTGCCCGCTGCATTGACTACATCTGTCAGCACTTCTTTTTGTAGTGCACCAAATGTATCGCCGAACGAATTCTTCCCTGAGGCCGTCTGCGTACGGCTTCCCACAGAGGCTGCGCGTACAGGCGCCGTGCCTGTCCCTGCGCGGGAGCCATCCGCTGTGGATACAGCCATGAGACTGGTTGCATTCATCTACACATCACCTCTTCTATTTCTTTATCGAAAAGAACGCACCATTTCTTAAATATTTTTTGGCATTGCACAGCGAAGTGCATCGCCAATGGTCTCCACGCCAAGAAGTTCCATATCCGTAAATTTCCCCTTGAGCTGCTGATGGTTTTTCATTGGCAGAAGCGCTGCCTGAAATCCGAGCCGCCGTGCCTCGGCGACGCGCAGCTCTGCCTGAGAAACCGCCCGCACCTCACCCGATAACCCCACCTCGCCGCACACAACCATATGACGCCGCGGCAGACGGTTTGCAAAACTCGATGCCATCGCAACGGAAAGTGCAAGATCGGCAGCTGGTTCATCCAGACGTATGCCGCCGGCCACTTTCACATAGACGTCTGCAGCGCCAAGAGGCAGTTTCACTCTTTTTTCGAGAACGGCAAGCAAGAGCTGTATGCGCTTTATATCCACGGAGTCCGCCGTCCTTCGCGGTGGCTGATAGGGGGTTGGCGCTACGAGTGCCTGCACCTCAACAAGCAGCGGACGCGTCCCCTCTACCGTCGGTACGATGATGGAGCCACTTTCGGGCGCGTGGTCAGAGAGAAACAGTTTGGATGCATCCGGCACATCGACAAGACCAACATCACACATCTCAAAGAGCCCCAGTTCATTGGTGCTGCCAAAGCGATTTTTAACTGCACGCAGCACACGGTACTCCGCATTGCGCTCTCCTTCAAAATAAAGTACCGTATCGACGATATGCTCTAAGACACGCGGTCCTGCAAGGCTGCCCTCCTTTGTGACATGCCCAATGACAAATACGGCGATGCCTTTGGATTTTGCTGCGCGCATGAGTTCTATGGCACATTCACGCACCTGCGATACACTGCCGGGAGCGCTCTCAATATCGGGGCGGAACATGGTCTGAATCGAGTCGATGATGAGGAGCACTGGCTGCTCATTCTCGACATGTACACAGATTGCATCGAGATTATTTTCGCTGACAACGAGAAGCTCATCTGCAATCGCGCCGAGACGATCTGCACGCATGCGAATCTGACGCGCACTCTCCTCCCCTGTCACATAGAGTACGCGCCTTTCATCACGGGCAATATCTGCTGAAACACGTAGGGTAAGGCTCGATTTCCCAACCCCCGGATCCCCAACGATGAGTACCATCGACCCTGGGATGACGCCGCCGCCTAGAACGCGGTCCAGTTCTTCAGATCCTGTTGAAAACCGCGGCAAATCCTCTGTTGCAATCGCAGCGATGGGCCGCGGCGGTTCTGCTTCCATGCCGCCGGTCATCCCTCTGCGTTCCTCTGTGGGCGGCGCTGCAATCTCCTCCACCATGGTATTCCATGCACCACAGCCGGGACATTTCCCGATCCACTTCGGCGTGCCATATCCGCAGGATTGACAGACATAGACGATCTTTTTCTTCTTCGCCATAATACTCCCATTACAAACCAAAGGGGACTGTATTACAGTCCCCTTCCTTATCCTACATCTCTCTGCGCTGCCATGTGCGCCGTGCCGACCGTATGAGCCAGTACAATGACCACCCCAGATTGAGGAAAAAATTCCATGTACTGCCGCGCAGCGTCCGCGGCGCAAGAACATTCCCGCGCATTGTCCCTTTAGGCCTCATGGAGTACCGCCGCCGCTCCATTTTTAGTGCGCTTCGTTGGACGTCGATCTTTCTTCACAAAGTCCAGACCGTCTCCGGATTTGCGCACAGAGATGGTATCTCCTGCTATAAACTCACGCGCAAGAAGGCGTTCCGCAAGGGCATCCTCGATGTTCTTTTGAATGGCTCGGCGCAGCGGTCGTGCACCAAATTTTGCATCGGTTCCCTTGGCGATGAGCACCCGTTTTGCCGAGGGGCTGATTGCGAGCCCGATCTTCTGTTCAGCCAGACGCTCTTTTACATCGCGCAAAAGGATGTCCACAATCTTCGTCAGCTCCGGCTCACCCAGCGCATTAAAGACAATCATATCATCCACACGATTGAGGAACTCCGGCTTAAAGAGTTTCTTGACCTCTTCCATCACGCGTTTTTTAGCGCGCTCAGATTCCGTTTCTGCTGCACTCTGTCCCACTGCAAAACCAATGAGCCCCTTTGTCGAACGCAGATGATTGGCGCCTGCATTCGATGTCATGATGATGATGGTATTGCGGAAATCCGTGACCGTTCCCTGACCATCCGTGAGCCTGCCGTCTTCGAGTACTTGCAGCAGCATATGGAATACATCAGGATGTGCCTTTTCCACCTCATCGAACAAAATAATGGAAAAAGGCTTTTTACGGATGGCATCGGTGAGCTGCCCGCCCTCTTCGTAGCCGACATACCCTGGAGGCGCTCCAACGAGGCGCGCCGTTGTATGTTTTTCCATATACTCAGACATGTCAAAGCGAATGATGGCCTCCTCTGTCCCAAAGACGCTCTCTGCCAATGCGCGGGCAAGCTCTGTCTTACCAACCCCCGTAGAGCCGAGAAAGAGGAAAGAGCCAATGGGACGGCGCGGATCCTTGACGCCCGCACGCGCACGGCGAACGGCTTTTGCAACTGCACGAACAGCCTCGTCCTGTCCAATGACACGGCGTGCAATGTACGTCTCGAGTGCCAACAAGCGCTCGGATTCTTTTGCTGCAATCCGCTGTACGGGAATTCCAGTCCACTGGGCGACAACGCCCGCAATGTCATCCTCTGTCACGAGAACTGTGGGATTCCGCTCTTCTCCTCTGCGCGAAGCGTGCAGTTGTGCACGCAACTCCTGTTCACGGTCGCGCAGACGTGCGGCTTCTTCATAGTTCTGTCCGCTGATGGCAGTATCCTTCTCTTTGACGAGTGCCGCAATTTCGCCGCGCAGGCTCGAGAGATGATCACTCGTACCAATCTGTTTCATGCGGGCGCGGGAGGCCGCCTCATCCATTAGATCAATTGCCTTATCTGGCAAATAACGGTCCATGATATACCGCTTGGAAAGCCGTACTGCTGCGACAATGGCCGCATCCTCGATGCTGGCATGGTGGAAGTCTTCGTACTTATCGCGCAGTCCAAAGAGGATCTTCTCTGCATTCTCCTCACTCGGTTCTTCAACCATAACGACTTGGAACCGGCGTGCCAGCGCACCATCTTTTGCGAAATGCTTTTTATACTCGTTCAGCGTCGTTGCACCGATGACCTGCATCTCCCCACGTGCCAGAGCAGGTTTTAGAATATTCGCCGCATCGAGTGAGCCTTCGGCACCGCCGGCGCGGATCAGCGTGTGTATCTCATCAATAAAGAGGATGATATTCTTCGCCTTAATCACTTCATCTACAACAGCTTTCAGCCGTTCCTCAAACTCACCGCGATACTTTGTACCGGCAACAAGCGCTGTCATCGACAAAGAGACGACCAGCTTATCCTCAAGCAAGTAAGGAACCTCTCCATCTGCAATACGCTGTGCAAGTCCTTCTGCAACAGCAGTCTTGCCGACGCCTGCCTCTCCAAGCAGGATGGGATTATTCTTCGTACGGCGCGCGAGAATTTGGATCACGCGGTCAATCTCTCCCTCACGCCCAATCACAGGATCAATGCCCCCGTCACGGGCAAGACCTATCAAATCGCGTCCAAACTTTTTGAGTGCAGGAGGAAGTCCTTTCTTCTCTTTCTTGCTTGGTTTGCGTGCAGATTTCCCCTTTTGTTCTTCTTCTGCTGCCTCCATGCGGGCAAATACTGCTCTCTGCAAATCTTCAATGTCAACGTCCAGCTCCTCCATGGTGTGCACGGCTGTTCCCTCTGCCTCAGTGAGGAGACTGAGCAGAATATGCTCTGTCGTGACAAAGGAACGTTCCTCCCGCGCGGCATCAATAGCTCCCTGCATGACGCGCTGTGCACGCCGCGTATAGTACGGCTCCTCATGACGGAGGACATCTTGAAATCCATCGGCGCTCCGAATCACACGCTCCACACTGTCATAGTCCACGCTGAATTTGCTAAGCACCTCAGATGCGATAGTATCACGCACATGCAAGAGCCCAAGCAAAAGCTGTCCCGTACCAATATATCCCTTGCCGCGGCGCTGTGCAATATACTGTGCAAACTCCACGGCCTTGATGGCCTTTTGTGTAAAAAACTGACGATAGTTCAAGATGTTCCCTCCTGTTCCCCCGCACGGGACGCCCTCAATATGTCACGTATGCGTGCTGCACGCATATTGCTGATTTCACTTTTAGACAGATTTTCATTCTCCGCAAGATTTTTAAGATAGCTGTCACGCATTGCGACCAAAATCTCTGCATAGCAGTCCGGGCTGACCCCCTTGATAATCCCGCGGTCGATGCCAAAACGCACGCGCGAAGCGAGATCAAAGACCTCCTTCTCTGTCAGTGAACGCGCATAAGAAAGAATCCCATAAGCACGCCATACCCCATCCTCTACGCTGTCCTTTCCAAAATAAGAAAGCGCCTGTCTTGCGCGCCGTTCATGTACTGCGATCTCCCCGACGGCCGCACGCAGATTTTCAATGATCTCCAACTCAGAGTAGCCTAGTGTCAACTGATTCGACATCTTATAAAGATGCGCCCCACCGCCCTGCTCATCTCCCTCAAGTGGATGCACAGCAAGTCCAAGCTGTGGAGATGTGTTGACGATGTTGTCAATATTGCGCGTATATACTAGTCCAGGCAAATGCAAAATGACAGACGCACGCAGACCCGTTCCCAAATTGGTCGGATACGCCGTCAAATACCCCATCGTTTCATCAAAGGCAAGATCAAGATATGCTTCGATGGAATCATCCACCTGCGAAGCCATTTCAAATGCCTGCGTAAGCGAAAGCCCTGGTGTCATCACTTGAATGCGCAGATGATCGTCCTCGTTGATGAGGAGGCTCATTCGTGTATCTGCACTGATATACGCAGTACGATATGGCAGTCCCTCAGCAAATTTTTCACTGATAAGGCGTTTTTCGATCAGCACCTCGCGCTGTAGCGTGGTCAGCTGATCGAGCTGAAGGCGCTCGAAGGCCTGCGGAAGTTTATCTCCGAGCGCAGCAAGCGCATCATCCACCTTATTTTGAATCTCTGCGAGCTGCCCAAGATCCGCACGATTGGGAAAGGGGAGCTGCACGAGATTGCGTGCAAGACGTACACGGCTGGCAAGCACGACATCGCTGTCCTGTGCAGCAACACCAAACCACGAGAGACGCCCGCTTTGAAGAAGTTCGTTGAGCGTCATCTCACCCCTCCTCCAACTGGCGTTCAAGCCCTCGGATCCGATCGCGGTATTCGGCAGCCTTCTCATATTCCTCACGCTCAACAGCTTCCTTCAGGCGCACACGAAGCTGCTCTGCCTCCTGACGCAGCATGATGGAACTGCCGGAGCGGCGCGGAATCTTCCCACAGTGCACGCTTGAACCATGGA
>CALIBA010000082.1 GCA_938045435.1 uncultured Selenomonas sp. | reverse complement strand
ATCCACCTCAACGTCGATAATCCGTCCATCTATCCCGAGGGTCGTCGCACCATAGGTCTTTGCAAACAACGGCCTTCCCTCCCACGTTTCAAATATAAGAGAATTATAACACAGGATGGTGGAAGTTGCCTAATGATTCTTTGCAAAAGAAAAGAGATTCCAAACACCGATTAGGATGAATGGAATCTCTTTTTTGTGCGGAATGTACCGTATGACAGGAATTAAGCTCCGACTGTTGCAGCTTTATATTCAACCGACGCACCATCGGACGGCATATCATAATTCACCACGCCGCGACGTGCCAAACATCCTCGCAGTGTATGCCTCGTAAGCGCAGCATGTGCGACATTGTCCAAGTGCGTCAGATAAAGACGGGCGTTAGGCGCAGTCATTGCAACGCAGTGAACATCCTCATCGTTCATGATGAGGCGTCCGTTTTCCACGGTCTCTGCGGCACAACAGTTCAGGGCAATCACCTCAGGCTGATAGTTCCGCAGTGTCTCAGCTACGCCGGAATACCAGACCGTATCCCCTGTCAAATAGAAGGTGTTCTCCTCCGGTGCCTCAAACACAATCCCCATCGCGTCACCACACGGAACAACGGTGCCGTGCAGGGCAGGGACGCGGGTCAGTCTCGCCGCACCGAACTCCATACCGCTTGTCGGCAGGACGATTACCTCTGAAAACCCGGAACTCCGCAGAACAGAGGCATCCTCCTCCGACTGACAGATGACTGGCACCGCCTTATCAAGCGGCGCACCGACCGTCCCGTCCGGTGCCATATCAATATGATCGGGATGCAGATGCGTAACGATGTAGTAGTCGACACCGCTCAAAATCTGCCCCATATCCATCGGCAAATCATAGAACGGCATCGGAAGATGCTCCTTCATCGGATCGGGGACATGGAACGGCATGTCTGGAATATCGACAAATGACAGCTGATGTTTCGGCGCAAGCCACGGGTCAATCAGAAATACCTTCCCCGCATAATCCAAACGGTTCGTTGCATTGCGAATCTGTGTGAGTTTCATAAGTGTTTCTCCTGTTCATCATTTGGTTGATCTGTTTCAGCAGTATATCGAACTTCCCAAAGGATAACAAGAAAAACAACGGGACTTGCCGCAACAATATTGTTGCAGTAAAATAGATAACGATGAAAAAGCTGGGAGGTATGAAGATGAATCGAAAACAGATGGAGTATTTCATTGAGGTCTATCGCTGCGGCAATATCCAGACGGCAGCAGATCATCTTTATGTTGCAAGACAAGGTCTCAGCAGAGCGATGAGATCATTGGAGGCGGAGCTTGGGCAGCCGCTTTTCACCCGTACCCCACGCGGAATTATTCCGACCGATTATGCAGCAGCGCTACTGCCCCATGTTCAACGTATGCTGGATGAATATCAATCCATCGAAAGCATGAAATCCCTCGCCACCCATTCAAAAAGTGTCGTTACCATTTTTGCACTGGATCACGTCTTTTCTTATCTCGGAGCGCAATTTCTACAGGATTTTCATACTACTCATCCGAGCATTATTCTGAGCATTGTCGATACAACAGACGACGATGCAATGGAGGGACTTCTGACAAAGCGATGTCATTTTGCCATCGTCACCGCCCCTTTTGATCAGACCCGCTTTCAAGGGGACGCACTCTTTTTCTCGCGCTACTGTGCACGTCTCTCTGCGCATCATCCCTTGGCAGAAAAAAGCCGTATCACCTACACAGATCTCGATGGGCAAATGATCATCAGTAAAGGACGCGCCTATCACTGTTTCCGTCACAATATCGACAAACACATCCTCCTGCCCGGTCTCAAAATCGAGATTCTAGCCGAAACTGCCGATGAATCCCTCATTGTTGATCTGCTGCGTCATAATCCTGCGATCAATCTCGGCTACGACTACGCAGCCGTCATGAACAGACAGCCGGACATTGTCATGCGAGAACTTGGCGACGGAAAAGATATGGGGCAGGAGGTATGCCTCATACAGGACAAGACCGTCATCCTCACCGAAGCGGCGCGTACATTCCGTCAATTCCTCTTGGATTGGCTGAAAAAAACGAGAAAGAATCGTATCATATGGTAACTGATGAACAGAACCATTCTATGCAGTCTGCGCAACATGCAGACATACTTCATCCTCCAACCCCAACCTCGATCCCGCCCTTGAAAACAACAACTACCTGCCCATCCTCCTTGACCACAATTTGATCGAGCAGTCCGCCCCATAGCTCCTCGTCAAACTCGACTTGTTCTCCGTTGATACCATATACCACTTGAATCATGCCCTCTAAGGTATTTCTCTTGCTCTCCCTCTCGGCAATTTGCTCGTCCAACTTCTCCAAACTCCCCTGCTTTTCCAGATAGCGTGCGCGAATCTCATTCTCTTGATTCAGATACGCATTCTGGTCCTGTGCTACCCGTGCATTCTCACGAATCAGTTTTTCAAGCCGTTCTGCCAAAACGCCGAGTTCCTGCTCTACTTTATCCCGTTCCTCCGTCAGCTCTACCGTTTGGCAAACGTCGTCAATCAGGGATTGGAGTTCCACAATCACCTTCTCTTTGACTTCCACCAAGGAATTCAGTGCCTTGACGAAAATTCGTTTGATTTCCTCTTCCGTCAAATGCCGTGTGCTGCACGGCTTGCCCTTGTGGGCGTATTTCTTGTTGCAGCGGTAGATGACTCTGCGGTACTTATCCGTGGAGTGCCACACCTTCGCACCGTACCACCCGCCGCAACAGCCGCATCTGATCTTGTTCGCAAAGATGCTCACGCCGCTGTGCTTACTGCCGTTTTCCCGCGCCTTAATTTCTGTCTGCACAAAATCGAACAAGTCCGGCGGGATAATCGCCTCGTGATGTTCCTCCACATAGTACTGCGGAATCTCACCCGCATTCTTCCGTCGCGTCTTATCGAGGAAGTCCGCCGTATACTCTTTCTGGATCAGCGCATCGCCACGATACTTCTCGTTTGTGAGAATGGAACGCACCGTTGAAATGTACCACTTGTCCTTTCCCGACGGGGATTTGATGCAACGCTTCTCCAACT
>CALIBA010000081.1 GCA_938045435.1 uncultured Selenomonas sp. | reverse complement strand
AATATCGAGTCAGTTGTCGGGAGTCGCGCACCGTCTCTGATTCTTTGGACGAAACAAGGGGCGGCGCGTCACAGCAAAATGCTCGGAACTGAGCGGGCGTGGAATGTTTTCGATGAGCTGGAAGAAAGCTATTTCAACCCCATGAGGAACATGACACCCGAGGAATTTCTGCTGTTCAGCGCACAGCGAATGGTGGAACAGGCGAAGGAAATCAAGGCGGCAAATGCCCGTATCGACAAGGTGGATGAACGGCTTCTCGATGTGGAGTCCAAGCAGATGACCATCGATGAGCACCACTACACCATCATCGGCTATGCCAACCTCACGGGAGTTCGTGGTGTGAGCCGGGATGCCGCCGCAAGACTCGGACGCAAAGCCTCGGCAATGTCCAGAAAGCAAGGCTACCATATCGGCAAGGAGTACGATGCAAAATATGGCTTGGTGAACACCTATCATGTGGATGTACTGCAGGAAGTTTTCAGGAGGTGATGCACTGTGAAGTTCATACCGCATGATTACCAGCAGTACGCCATCGACTTTATCGAAAGCCATCCGACTGCCGCCGTACTCCTGGATATGGGACTTGGGAAAACGGTGATTACTCTCACGGCCCTCAACGACCTGCTCTTTGACCATTTTGAGATTTCTCGCGTTCTCGTTATTGCACCGCTTCGTGTGGCACGGAATACATGGCCGCAGGAGATCGGCAAGTGGGAGCATCTGAATCATATCCGCTATTCCGTTGCAGTCGGAACGGAGAAAGAGCGTCGGGATGCGCTTCGCAAGCAGACCTCCCTCTACATCATCAACCGCGAGAACGTGCCGTGGCTCGTGGAGAAAACCGACTTCACCTACGATGCCATCGTGATTGACGAACTCTCCTCGTTCAAGAATTGGAGCGGCAAGCGATTCAAGGCACTCATGAAGGTTCGCCCATTGGCGAAGAGAGTCATCGGATTGACGGGCACACCATCCGGCAACGGCTTGATGGACTTGTTCGCAGAGTTCAAGGTACTCGACATGGGACAGCGACTGGGGCGGTTCATTACGAAGTATCGGCAAGATTACTTCAAACCGGACAAGCGAAATGGACAGGTGGTCTTCTCCTACGCTCCCTTGCCAGAAGCCGAGGAGCGGATCTACGAGAAAATCTCCGATATCACCATCTCCATGAAAGCCGCCGATCATCTGAGGATGCCCGAGCTGATTGAGAGCGAATACAGCGTCCGCATGGATGAGGAAGAGAAGAAAATGTATGCCGAGATGTGCGAGCAGTTGGTTTTGCAGATGAAGGGCGATGAGGTGACGGCGGCAAATGCCGGTGTCTTGTCCGGGAAACTCGTGCAGATGGCAAACGGCGCAGTCTACACCGACGATGGAGCTACGCTGCATATACATGACCGCAAACTTGATGCCTTGGAAGACATCATCGAGAGCATGAACGGCAAGCCGCTCCTCGTGGCGTACTGGTTTCGTCATGACGCAGAGCGCGTCGAAAAGCGCGTGCCATGCGTCCGACTGGATACGGATGAGACAATCGCCCGATGGAATCGTGGTGAAATCCCCGTCGCCCTGATCCATCCGGCGAGCGCAGGTCATGGCCTCAACCTTCAGAGCGGCGGTTCGAGCTTGGTGTGGTTCGGTATCACTTGGAGTTTGGAACTCTATCAGCAGACCGTGGCACGGCTCTATCGGCAGGGACAGAACTCAAACACTGTGGTGGTGCAGCACATCATCGCCGAGGGCACGATTGACGAGAGAATCCTCCGTGCCTTGAAACGAAAGGACAAGACTCAGACGGCTCTGATTGAAGCCGTCAAAGCGGAGGTAACATCATGAACTATGAGGTTCTGGCAAACGCCATCGTCGAACAGGCGGCAAAGGATTATCGCTGGGCGCGGACGGCTCTCGGCAAAGACCCGGAGAATGTTGCGGCGGCAGCGATGCGTAGCGAAACGGAGCGGTTCTTTCGTTCTGCATGGTTTGGGCAGTTGACAAGTCTGGATGGGGAATGGCTTCTTCAGAAGTTGGAGGGGGAATTTGCATGATCGCGAAAGAGTATCTCAGTCAGGCACGAAACATCGACAATGAAATCCAGAGTATGTTGGAGGAGGTCTCAGTTCTTCGCAGTATGGCAGAAAAGACTACCGCCGTGATTACGGGAATGCCGAGCAATGCAACGAGGAACACGTCGCAGCTTTCCGACACCATTGCAAAAATCATCGAGCGTGAAGAGAAGATCGACGCTGAGATTGATCGGCTTGTCGATCTGCGCTCCGAAATCTACGAAACGATACAGCAGGTGGAGGACAAAGAGGCACGGCGTGTCCTGTATCTCCGTTATATGGGTTACCGCTCGTGGGCAGAGATTGCGACGGAGATGAAACTTGGTCTTCGTCAAATCTACCGTCTGCATGGCGTTGGACTGAAAAATATTTCTCCGATGTCACTAAATGTCACTAAATGGCAGTCGATGTCGTCTTGATGTCACTACCTTGACAGTGATATGATATACTCAGCGAAAATAGGATATGGAATCAGCCTTCTTGGAGAAGCAATTCTCCGTGAGGGCTTTTTTGATGGAGAAACGCAATGCCGAGAAAACCAAAGCGCCCTTGTCGAATGACAGGCTGTCCGAATCTTACAGACCGGAAAAGCTGTTACTGTGAGGAGCACGAGAAAGTCATGCAGCGACATTACGACCACTTCACGCGTGGGTACGATCAGCACGAGCGGTATGGCAGCGTATGGCGCAGGATCCGTGACCGACATTTGGCAGGGCATCCGATCTGCGAGAAATGCAAAGAGCAGGGGAGATATGTTCTCGCAACGCTTGTGCATCATATTCGACCTCTCGCCGACGGCGGCACGCACGGTGAGAGCAATTTGATGTCGCTCTGCGTGTCTTGTCATGAGCGGATTCATCAGCGCGGCAGAGGCGATGGATACCCCCTAGGGGGCGGTTAAATCTCTAAAACCACGCCGTTACTGGACCGGGGAGGGGGAGTACGCACAAAAACGTCGGTTCAAACGGGGTATTAAAGGAAGGGGGCGAGAAGATGGCGCGGGACGGAACAAATCGCGGAGGACGACGCATCCGGGCGGGAGATAAGCCCGAACCACTCGCAGATAAGATTGCGGGCGGGCGCACGGCGCACATCATGGGGTTCCCAATGACGGAACTGGACGGCACAGACCTTGTGGATGCCGCTAACCTCTACGGTGAGGAGATGCCAACGCCGAGTGAGTTCCTGTCGGCACGGCAGAGGAACGGAAAACCGCTCGGTGCGGATGAAATTTTCCGCGAGACATGGCTATGGCTGAAGGAGCGCGGCTGTGAGCGTCTCGTAAATCCTCGCCTCATCGAAAGCTATGCGCAGGCATTTGCCCGCTTCATCCAATGTGAGGAAGCAATGAGTCAATACGGACTCATTGGCAAGCATCCGACGACAGGAGGCGCGATTGCAAGCCCCTTCGTCCAGATGGGACAGGCGTTTCAGAAGCAGTCCAATCTGCTCTGGTATGAGATATTCGACATCGTAAAGCAGAACTGCACTACCACATTCGTCGGTTCTCCGCAGGAGGATCGGATGGAACGGCTGCTGCGTTCGAGGAAGTAAGGAGGGAAGTGATTTGAATAAAACAACATCGGAGATGAAGCTCGTTCCAATCAGCAAGCTCGTCCCGTATGCCAACAATGCACGGACGCACTCGCCCGAACAAATCAACAAGCTGCGCGGAAGTCTACGCGAGTTCGGATTCGTCAGTCCCGTCATCATCGACAAGGACTATGGCATTCTCGCAGGACACGGACGTGTTGCGGCAGCGCGGGCGGAGGGGATAGAGAGCGTTCCCTGTGTCTTTGTCGATCATCTGACCGAGGCTCAGAAGAAAGCGTATATCCTCGCAGACAACCGTTTCGCCCTCGACGCAGGATGGGATGAAGATATGCTGCGCATCGAGATGGAAGCCTTGCAGGACATGGACTTCGATATCTCGCTCACGGGCTTCGACGAAGCTGAAATTGCTGACCTGCTCTCACTGGATGATGGTGAAGCGCAGGAAGACGACTTCGATGTGGACGCAGAACTGCAAAAGCCATGTGTCGCCAAAACAGGCGATGTATGGCATCTCGGCAAGCACCGTGTTATCTGCGGCGATTCGACGTTGCCGGAGACATACGAGCGGCTGCTCGGCAGTGAGAAAGTCAACCTTGTCTGTACGGACCCGCCGTATTTTGTGGCTCTGGAAAGTTCCTCCGGGAAGATCAAGAACGATGATCTGAATGACAAGGACGCCTACGAGTTCCTCAAATCTGCCTTTACCGCCTTCCACTCGGCAATGGCGACAGACGCCTCCATCTACGTTTTCTACGCAACGGCAAAAGCCCGCATCTTTCATGACGCTTATGAAGATGCGGGCTTTAAGGTTGGCGCGGGACTGGTGTGGAAGAAAGACCGTCTTGTCCTCACACGCACGGACTGGAAGTACATCCACGAGCCGATCATCTGGGGATGGCGAAAGGACGGGCGGCACAGATGGTACGGCGACCAGAAGCAGACCACGGTCTTTGCATTTGATCGCATCAAGGACTCGAAGAAAGACGGCTGCGGTCATCCATCCTCAAAGCCCGTGCCGCTTATCGCGTACCTTGTCAAGCAGTGTACGCAGACAAACGGTGTCGTACTTGACGGCTTCCTCGGCTCGGCATCAACGCTCATTGCCTGTGAGCAGTTGGGGCGTATCTGTTACGGTGTGGAGGTTGAGCCGAAATTCGTGGATGTCGCTGTTGAGAGGTACATTCAGAGCAAAGACAGCAATGCCGAAGATGTGTTTTTGGAACGTGACGGTGAGCGCATTCCGTATGCGGACGTGCCGAAATCGAAGGAGGAATCGTGATGCGTGTGTTTTTGAATCCGGGTCATGCGCCGGACGGGAATCCCGACCCCGGCGCGTGCGGGTATGGGCTGCGGGAATGCGACGTTGCAAAGAATGTCGCTGACCTTGTGGCGGGGTATCTCGCTGCCGCAGGTGTCGAGGTGGTCGGCTGTCTGCAATCTGATAGCCTCCATGAAGTAGTCTCGGCTTCCAACAACAGCGATGCGGACGTATTCATCTCCATCCACTGCAACGCCTGTAACGGCGCGGCAAACGGAACGGAGGTCTGGCACTTCTACGGAAGCGGCGCAGGGGAGACCTTGGCAAGCTGCATTCAGAACCAGATTGTCACGTCATTGGGGACTACAGATCGCGGCACAAAGGGGGCAAAGCCCGGTGTCAACGGGCTGTACGTTCTAAGCAACACGGATGCGGTCGCCGTACTCGTGGAGCTTGCATTTATCGACCATGAGGGCGATGCAGAGCTTCTTGGGACGCAGCAGGATGAATTTGCCCGTGCCATTGCGCGTGGGGTAACGGACTATGAAGGAGAGTGTTGAAGATGAAACTGGAACACATTCAAAATGAACTGAAGAATCATGTGGGGGATTTTGTACGGACGGAGGCGAAGGAAGCGACCGTCCTCTGGCTGCACGAGAAGGGACTTCCCGCAGCGCGTGAGGTGTCGGCGGCGTACACGGCGGCACTGAAAGAGAGCGCGGAGAAGGAGACGGGATGGTGCAGATTCCGTGACCGCATCTTCCTACCGCTTGTCATTGATGGGGCGATCTGGATGACGGGCAAGATGCTTGAGCGCATGACCGCGCCCCATTCTGCGAAATGATGGTATTCGGCAGTTTATCCTCCTAGATGGCTATGGTGTATACAACAGATTCTGCTTGCTAATTCTTCCCATACGAGTGATGAATGTAATGACCAAAGTACATGAAGGAGGAAACCACCATGAAGGTCAATTACAACATCCAAAAGGAAGAGCGCAAGGCGATGGTCGGGATCATCGGCAAGGTGCTCGGTGAAAAGCCCGTCTACTGCGGCGCACCGAGCTTTTCCTACAAGGTCGGCGCATTCGAGATTGCGAAGGACGGCAGCCTTTGCTTTGACGATGCCGCCGACGAAGCGACGGTGGCGCGTGTGCGCACGACACTGCGCGAGGCGGGCTTCATGTCCGAGGATTGGGAGAATGAGGCTTCCTGCGCGGACACAGAGGTAGATGAGTCGATCCAGACGGAAACGGCAGAGAATGAACCCGCCGCAGTAGAAACGGCAGAGATCGAGCTGAGTCAGACGAAAACAGCTGCGGATGAGCCGACCGCAGTAGAAACGGAAGCAGACGAGCAGATTCAGATGGAAACGTCGGAAGAACCTGCTCCGACTGAGGAAGCGATGGCAGAACCCGAAGAGGACAGCCTTTCCATCAGCCTACCGCGCAGCCTTTTCACCGAGACGGCATTGCAGAATCTCGATGCACTCCTTCTGAGCAAGGGGCGGCTGATTCGTCACGCCTTCGACATCCGGGAAGCGACCTACACGCTGACCGATGACCGCATCACCTTCGCATGGCTGCACGGTACGATCACCGATGAAACGGCAAAGGCGTATGCCACATTCATCAGCAAGCTCTGCGAAATGGCACGGACGCAGAAGCGCGTCACGGCGAAGGAGAAGATTGTGGACAACGAAAAGTACGCCTTCCGCTGCTTCCTCCTGCGCCTTGGCATGATCGGGAGTGCCTACAAAGAGTCGCGTAAGATTCTCCTGCAGAACCTCACGGGCAGCAGCGCGTTTAAGAGCGGACATCGGA
>CALIBA010000080.1 GCA_938045435.1 uncultured Selenomonas sp. | reverse complement strand
CATATATTAATAAATCTCAGCAATTAATTCACCTCCTAATTTCTTCTGTTTAGCCCCATGCGCCCTGTCAAGAGATACCCGCCTGTACCCATCTTGCCCGAACAGCTGCGCACAACAATGGCATCGCCAAGTGCATCTATCTGCATCTGCATCTCCGTGATGGGGGTTTCAATGGGCTTTAGCTTCAGCGCACCGCCCATCAGCTGCAAAGAGCCATGGATACGCGGCGCAGCAAGTGTTCCACTGATTTTAAGATTCCCCTCCGTAGGCCCGAGCGCCCACTCTATATGTGGGGAGAAAATCGGCAGCAGGGAAAGATCCGCATGGTCGAGCGAAACCGTCAAATCAATCTGGTCATACACATCGAGCATTTCATCGTGGCCCGCACGCAGACCACGCATAGGAATCCGCCCCCGTGCACTCACCGAATAGGTCTGCCCGCCGACCATCTTATTCACCGTAAGATACTTAAGATCAATGACACTGCCAGTAACACGCGCCTCACCGACCATCTCGTCAAATGATGCCCCTCGCATGCCGCCGCTACGCACCGTGAGTTTGAGATCCGCCTCCGGACGGTCGGCACTGCCGCGCACCTGTGCTGTCATTGAGGCAGCCCCCATAACGGGTTCATTCACACCAGCAAGCCCCGTGAACATACCGAGCGCAATCTCATTTGCCTCGGCATCGACGTGGATAGCACCGTTAAAATCAATGGTTCCGGATGCGCTGAAACTGCCGCCTTCCTGACGTCCCATAAGGTGCCGAATCGTCAGAACATGCTCAGAAAGTGCAACATCGAGTGCGACATCGGTGACTTCATAGCCCGCGACTTTGCCTTCTGTGATGGTCCCCGTCAGTGTCCCTGCGGGATTCTCCCTCGTTCCGCCCAGCGTTGCATGACTGGTAATGCGTCCCTCGATGCGGTCTTCCTTTTGATTCACCAGTGCCAAGAGCGCGGGGACATCCAGGTTTTCCATGTCCATCGCCCCGCTCAGTGCCTGCGTTTCCATATCGTAGTGCAGGCTGGCACTTACAACCCCGTCTGTCCCCTGTCGGAACCCTGTACGGTCCATCTCGACAATCCCGTTCTCATAGCGGACATAGCTGCGCACCTCACGCAGTTCCGTGCCGTTCATCACAATGCGGTCAGCCTGAAGCTGTCCATTGAACATAGGATGCGAGGATGTGCCTGTAATCTTGCCGAGGAATGTACCATGTCCCTCCACCTCATAAGGCAGCTTGTGCTCGAAACGCTTCATATCAAGATCACGCACCTCGGTGTCGAGATCGAACACCCCCTGCGCACTGATGGTTCCATTCAGCACCATATCCACCATCGGCGAGTATATGTGGAACACCTGCAGACGAATGATGCCGTTATCGAGGAAGTAATCGCCGTCCATCCCCGAAAGCAGAACACCATTATAGCTGCCGCGGTAAAAGTGCACATAGCCCACGGCATGCGGATTGTCAAGCGTTCCTGTAAATGTGATGATATTGTCAATATTGCCCGTAATCGGCTCATTCGGCGCGACAAGAGCCGCAACATCCTCCATGCGCGCGCCCATCGTATCAATCTGAACGTGGACACGGCGCTCTCCGGTGAAACCGACCGAACCATTGACCAGCCAGACCTCGCGTCCATTCTTCTCCATCGAAAAATCATAGATGCCAATGCCGGAAAGCGACCCCTCCGCACGAAAGAGCAGGCTGTCAAACGGCTGATACATGAGATGACCGTTCGTCGCCGACACCTTCATCTCAACATGCGGGTCTGAAATATCACCGTGCACCTCTCCCCCAAAATCCGCGACCCCTGCAAAACTGAGCCGCGGGTCGAGACGATTCAAAAGCGAGAGATCGGCATGACCGCCGTAAAAGCGCAGGTCCAGTGCATGACCGCCCGTAATCCGCCCCTCTATACCGAGATCCGTATCATTTGGAAGGTTTGCGCTCAGGAAGTCAAGTGTAAGATCCTCCCCTTGCAGCATGAAGGACGCACTTGCGCGCTCTATGGGGAGTCTGCGGTACACCCCGTCCGTTACCGTCGCACTGCCATAGACTGCAAGCGCATCGCGTTCCTCCCCGCGTCCCGTAATGCCGAGATCTGCGCGCACAATCCCCTCTGCACCATCCGGCAATGGGAGATCTGCCTCCGCACGCAGACGGCGGAGCTGCACGCCATCTGTCACAAGGCGCCCCACATAGGCATAGTCGCGCGTGTCAAAGGTACCTGCACCGGAAACCGTGCCCCCGAATGCCTGCGCCTGCAGCTGATCCACTGTAATGACACTCCCGTCGAAAGAAACCTCTGCCGACGCTTCCTGAAAAGGTATGCCATAGGCACTTCCCGCCGCTGCCTGTACATGTCCTGCCATCAGCGGTGCCGCAGGGGTGCCGGTTACATGCACATCAGCTGTCACCTGCCCGACATAGGGACTGGCGTGCAGCACACGGTCAACAGCAAAATCTGCCGTCCGCACGGTAAGGTTCAGCGCAGGTGTCTCCATATCCAGACGAACGGTGCCATCCACGCGCGCCGTCTCTCCCCCTGCCGCCAGTGTTGCTGCAAGGAAAAGTTCCTGCTCGCTGAACGTGAGTGCAGCACTCTTTAGCTCCGTCTCCATCCCATAAGCGCTGCCCGTCCCCCGCAGACCATCCACACGCCCATCTGCTGTCAGCGCTCCGTCCACACGCGCAAACTGCGCCTCTGCATGCTCTGCATAAAGCGTCTGAATGGACACATCCGCAGGAATCGTATCTGCTGGAAGTAGTTCGAGCAGCGGCGTAAGCGCCGCATCATCCATCGTCACATGCGCAGACTGTGTTTCCCCAACAAGCGCCCCGCGCACATGCAGCAGCACATCATACAGCTGACCGGAAAGTGCAAAGGAAACATCCCCCTGCTCCACATCTGCCGCTCCCGTGACGCCTGTCACATCGAAAGAACG
Source organism: uncultured Selenomonas sp. (assembly GCA_938045435.1). Lineage (GTDB taxonomy): Bacteria > Bacillota > Negativicutes > Selenomonadales > Selenomonadaceae > Centipeda. Next base: position 4,874 of record CALIBA010000080.1, on the reverse strand, counting down.
CGCCGTATCTGAAACCGTCACAACAGCATCCGCAAACTGAATGCGTCCCGCAAAATCACTCTGCTGCGTATGGTCCGAGATGAGATCGCTGTAATTCCATGTGCCGTCATCGTGGCGAATCACATGTACGCGTGTCCCCATGAGACGAACCTCATCCACAGACTGCAGGGGCGACGAGAGCAGAGAAAGCAGGCGAAGCGTCACCCGCGCCTCATCCGCGCGGAGAACGGCTTCCGCCTGCTTATCATAGATCGTAATATCGCTGACCCTAAACTCATGCAGCGAGTAAATTTCCACCGAGCCAATCCGCACATCCGTCCCGAGCGTCTCTGCAGCAAAGCGCTCTGCCATCGCGCCGACCTGTGTCATAAACGCCTGCGCGCGTACGAGATGAATGACAGCGGCCGCGCAGATGAGTATTGCCGCAAGGACTGCGATACCGCCATACACCTTCCGTCTCATAGCGCTCCTCTTTCGGGTATTGCTGAATCATGTTCAGCTGCACATTCTTTACCGACGCTCCTCCATCCCCACACGATAGGAAATGGCTGCCTCTTCAATGCGGCGCACCGCCCCTGCCCCCTCCTCCGGGGTCGGTGCGGAGGAAATCACCCGCACCTCTTTATGTGCCGGTGTCTCAAAAATCGCCTTTTCGTCAAGACGCGCTGCTGCCCGCGCCTCCTTTGCACGTTTTCCTTCCTCCTCGGCCGCACGATAGCGCATGACATTGAGATCCACAGGGGTTCCCATCGCCTGGTCAAGACTTGCCTTGCTCGTGTTGTATGTGTAAAGCGATGTATCATAATTCATGCGTGCCATCGTCAGATTATCAGAGGCCCGCATGACCTCAAGATTTGTCCCGACCCCCGCATTGTAGCGAATCCTGGCAATCTTATAATCCTCTTCGGCCTGCTGTACCGCGGTCTTTGTTGTTTTGATGTTCTGCTCCGCCGCACGCAGATTCAGATATGCCGTCCGAACATCGAGGCGGATCTGCTCCGCAGTCGCAGCCTCCGCTTCCTCTGCCTTGCGCAGTGCAGCCTTGGCCGCCTGCACCTGTGCATCAGTGACGCCGTTATCGAACGCATTCCATGCGGCACGAAGCCCTGCTGACCACTGATTGCTGCTCGTATGCTCCGAGCCAAAGGCATGCTCTCCCGCGATTTCACGGCTCACGGCGGCATTCACCGTGGGGAGATACCCCGCACGTGCCGCACGCACGCCGGCTTCGGCCCGCCGCACAGCGTACACCGCCGCAGCCCCGTCTGCGCGGTTGAGCAGAGCATAGTCCGTACAGTCCGCAAGCGACGGTTCATATGTCACATAGCGCAACTCATCCTCGATCTGCAGCTGCGCATCCGTTGTAAGCCCAATGACATTATTCAGCGCTGCAACCGCAATTTCATAACTATTCTTTGCCGTTGTCAGATTCTGCGCGGCATTGGCAAGCTCCACCTCCGAGGCGAGGACGTCCGCACGTGCAACCGTACCCGCACGCAGCTGTGCATTGACGTCACTCAGATGCGCCGTGAGAGTCGCCACAGCATCCTCTCGAATCTTCACGAGATTGCGCGCCTGCAAAATATTAAAATAGCCCTTCGTTGCCGCGAGGCGGACGCTCTGCTTGGTCTGCTCCAAGGCGAGATCGGCTGCACTGAGCGCGTAACGCGCTGCTCTGCGCTGTGCACTGAGCGCTGCATTGTAGACGGGCATCGCAATCGTTCCCGTATTGCCAAAGTTATAGTGATAGTTCTCTGTGCCAAACGCACGTGCACTCTCATACGCCTCTCCGCCAATGCGGGCTGCCGTACTCTCCCATGTGAGCCGCGGTCCCATACTGCGGCGCGCCTCAGAAAGCGACCAGTGCGCGGCATCTACATCCGTCAATGCCTGCTTGATGCTCCGATTGTTTTCAAGTGCCATCTGCACACTGTCCGCCAGACTGAGTTTTACCGTCTCTGCCGAAACCGTCCCCGTAAAAAAACCGGTGACACATGTCAGCACCATGACCCGTGCAAGCTTTTTGAAAACACGTTCCCTTTTATTCAAGAATATTCCCCCCGCACCCGTCCGCATGGATGATTCTGAAGGCGGGCTGTTTTGATTCCATTCCCAATACGATGATTGTACTTTCATTGTATCAGTTCTCTTTTCTTTTTTCAAATAAATTGTGGATTAGGGGGTACAAAAACGGAGCCGCTGCGTCAATGCTGACAGGAAGACAGATAGACGAAGATGAATCATGATCCTATGGGATTTGTACTGTAAATGCCCACAATATTTAGTAGAATACATATTCATCATTGCAATGCTGCACTAAATGCAGTACCATAATAGAGAAAGGATCGATTGGGGGGAATAGGAGTAGATGGGAGAATCTACTCGGTCAAACACAAATGCTCAAAGGAGGTTCCTTCATGTACGAACACATTAAATGCACTGTCGCAGATGGTATTGCGACCATCACCATCGACCGCTCCGCAGGGAATAATGCGCTCAATATGCAGATGTTCCGCGACCTCATCCAGACCGTGGAACACTGTGATGCGGAAGATGCCGTAAAAGTCGTCATCATCACGGGGGCAGGCAAAAATTTCTCCGCTGGCGGCGACATCAAAGAGATGGCGACGTTTGAGTTCATCAGCTATGAGCTTTCCATGCTGACGGGACAGACAGCGCTGTGTCTGCGCCGCTGTAAAAAACCCATCATCGCCATGGTCAATGGCGCTGCGGCCGGTGGCGGCTGCGGCATCGCACTGGCAGCAGACTTTCGCATCATGACAGAGGAAAGCTATCTGCTCACTGCATTTTCAAATGTGGCCCTGCCAGGAGATACTGGCTGCATCTACAATCTCCATCAGATTGTCGGTCTCGCCAAGACCATAGAGCTGATGGCATTCAGCGCCCCCATATACGGCGCAGAGGCCCTGCGCCTCGGACTTGCGACAAAAGTTACAGCAGCGAACAACCTTTTGGATGAAACTATGGCGTTTGCGGCAAAGCTGATGCGCCGCCCCCTCGGTGCTATCGCCATGCAAAAGCAGCTCTACTATGAAATCTTCTATCGTGACTACATGATGTACAGCCGCCTCGAAGCCGAAAACCTCGCCAAAGCCGGAAAATCCGCCGATCATCGCGAGGCTGTGACCGCGTTCCTTGAAGGACGTAAACCAATGTTTAATCAGGATTAAATTCTGGTTCTTTCACAAAGATCCTAAACACTAAGGGCATCCCTGCGCCCATGAACAGAATCCCCTGCGCCACTTCACTGTGATGCAGGGGATTCTGTTCATGGGCTTCCAGCACGCAGAGGAATGATGTATTTTCATACCTGCGGCAGAACATTTGCGTCTCCTCAGTCATCCGCAAATTCTTCTTCGATGTTGATGAACAAAAGATAGATGCCACAGAGCGCATCCTTGTCGTCATAACCGAAGTAGCAGGGATAGCAGCCATCTCCCCAGCCGGATGCAAAAATAGGAATGTTGCAGTCCGTACCGGGAACGGTCCAATTTGCCCAATCACCTGCGTCACGCTGGTATTTGGGGTGTGCCTTATAGTTCTCCTCCAAAATTGCACAAAACAAATCATCATATGGATTGATGTCACTGTCTTTCTCAGAAAGTGCTTGCCAATATTTTTGATATGCTGCCTGCGCTCGTACATCTGCTACGCAGGCCATGCCCGCATCCACACCAAAACCAAAGAATTCGCCTTCTTCGATTTCTTCATCGAGATTTTCGCGTCCCGTCATTCCCATCTCATAGCGGACAGGTTTGGCATTGCTGACCGCTACCTTTACGCAGGCATAGCGGTCACCATATACTTCGCTTGGAACAACACAGATCCGAACCGGATAGGTACCAACAGGCACTTCCTGAAGATAGGGGATGCAGTCTGCAAGGTCAACCAATGGATCACAGGCAACGATCTGCCCGGTAGGAAAATGAACTGTCCCTATCTCCAGTGTGTCAACATCCATATCCCCAATATGTTTTTCTAAAAAGTAGGATTCTAAATCCAAAGAACAGCGAAGCCGCTCTTTCACCTGCGCATATTTATCGGTCCATTCTTTCCTCGGCATGTGCACCAGTCCTTTCTCCTGCTTCATACACATATTGCTCTTGGTGCATATATCCCTGCTTTGCAGCAGTCTAAAACTCCTGCCGAAGTCCTGTATAAAATGCCCGGTGTCTCCGATCACTGACATCGTTCCACTCACCGAAAAGATAGGTGCCGCCGCGCAGCTGATACTGAGCCCGCAGGCGGACGGTCACATCATCGGGGTCATAGGCGTCAGCGGAAAACTTGAATTTCTCCCCCGCATACGCATCAATGCCAAGCCCCGCCTCACCTGCAACGACACCTGCACGTGCGCCGAATGACTTGCCGCGCGTGCCGACCTGCGCGTTAAATTTATCTCCCTCACCAATATCATCCACACCAAAGGTTGCAAACATACCGCGGTCTGTGCCGACATCAAGGTTAAAGTTCGTTCGCCAGTCGCTCACCTTGCCGCTGTACATCGCATCAATCTTGGGTGTGATTTTGAGTGTGCCGAGGCGTCCCATCAGACCGTTTGCCTTATCCGACAGCTGACGCGCGTTGTGAATGAGTACACGCGCATCCTCCTGCGTCTCTGTATTCCCCGTAACGGATTCGATGTCCTCTGCGATGCGCGAAATGCGCTCGGTCGCCTCTGTGATGTTCGCAAGTGTTTTCTTGAGATTCTCCGCTGTCGCAGGGTCTGCACCGACGGTCTCAAGATTCGCCATGATGCGCTCGACGCTCGCGGTGGTCTGCGCGAGATTCGCAGACATCGCGTTCATATTTGCGAGCATGGCATGCAGGTCGCCGCGGTTCTCGTTCGCCAT
>CALIBA010000079.1 GCA_938045435.1 uncultured Selenomonas sp. | reverse complement strand
ACTGCGCGCGCTTCAACTTCTCCCACGGTACCCATGCGGAGCACCTCGTACGTATTGCATAGTCCTTAACCGCCCGAACATATGGATTCTGTTGCTTTATCTCCACAGTTTCTCCTTCTCCTATATTTGCGATATAGAGAATTGGTTTTCGCGTGAGGAGATTCAGATCACGTAATAAAACCTGATCTTCATCTGAGAAGTCTATTTCACGCGCAGGGTGCCCCTCATCGAGTGCTGATTTGATCCGATCAAGGACGGCATATTCTTCTTTTGCTTCCTTACTTCCAGATTTAAGTAGTTTCGTTACCTTAGCTATACGTTTTTCTACTGATTCAAGATCAGCAAGACATAGTTCTGTCTCAATGATGCTAATATCTCTCAGAGGATCAACACTTCCCTCTATGTGGGTTACATCTGTACTATCAAAACATCGAACAACATGTGCTACTGCATCTACCTGGCGAATGTGTTCTAGGAATTTATTTCCCAAGCCTTCTCCTTTTGAAGCTCCTTTTACTAGTCCCGCTATATCTACAAAACGAATACTTGCAGGGGTCGTTTTTTTTGAATGATAGAGATTTGTTAATACTGAAAGACGTTCATCTGGTACAGAAACAACACCAATATTGGGTTCAATCGTACAGAATGGATAATTTGCCGACTCCGCTCCTGCCTGTGTAATAGCGTTGAACAAGGTGCTTTTTCCAACATTTGGCAATCCAACAATACCTACTTCAAGATTACTCACAACAGTCCCTCTTTCTTATGGTATAAGCACATGAAAAAAGAGATTGCCATACTGTAAAATGACAATCTCTTTGCTACAAAACTTAGTCTTTTGCCCACACGACAGCCATCAGATCCTCATGTACGGTTTCAAGCTGCTCCACAAGGATAGGGAGAAGCGTTTGGATCATTCTACTATCAAAAGTCTCGTCAACAAATGGAAGGCAAATATCAAGATAGATATTGTCATCCTCACGGAGGTAATACTTAAAAATTTTATACTCAGCATTCAAGCCATTGAGATGATCCTTGATACGATCAGTATTTTTTGCATTGATGCCTGTAGCAACCTGCGTACGGATGATTGTAAAAATACTATCATCAATGAAAATCGCCATAGGCATAACCTGCCCTTTTGCTTCAATACGTGAACGGAAAATTGTTGTGTGGAACTCATCTGTCAATGTCTGAGACTCAAAAAAATTGATGTCATTTTCTTTAAGAAAGGCTTTGAACTTCTCCGCCTTCATATTCCCCTGTTCCTCAGTCTCTGTTGACATCTTTTCCTTTGTTTCGTTACTCTCCATCTAAGATCCCGCCTTTCATTCTGAATATACATCAAATATATCAGAGACTATTGTAGCATATTTTTTTTAATTTGCAAGGAAAACGCAAATGGAGCGATAAAACAATGTAGTAGAATATATCTAGAAAATATGGAGTTAATGAACTTATTGATTAGAATTTTTATTACGAAAGACAAACGCTCTAAGAAATAAACCTGTAAATAGAACAGCACATGCAACACCGGCGGGATAGGTGATCTCAGTTGGCAATCCAAATCCTTCAGGAGCCTGCAAAAGATATGTCGTAGTAACCGCTGACATGAAAACTGCTGGAAATAGAGCAATGATATAGGCATAAGAACCTGGTTTATGCAAATAAAGATACGCTGTCCCCATCCATAGTGTGATCATAGCGAGAGTCTGGTTTGCCCATGAAAAGTACCGCCAAATAATTGAAAAATCAATCTGTGAAAGAACGAGTCCGATGCCAAGCATTGGAACAGCAATGATAAGTCGTTTTGGAGCTTCCTTCTGTGGAATGTTCATCCAGTCTGCCAGTGTCAGACGCGCTGATCGGAATGCTGTATCACCAGATGTAATCGGACAAGCAATGACGCCGAGCATAGCGAGAACAGCACCAATACTGACACCACCTATGCCGATTCCCCCCATGAAGCCACTACAGATCTCATAGACGACACCGCCAGGCCCTGCCTCTTTGAGTGCCGCACCAAGTCCTAAAGATCCGTCATAAAAAGTTGCGCCAGCGGCTGCCCAACAGAGCGCAATAATACCTTCAGCAACCATGGCACCATAGAATACAGGTCGTCCCATACTCTCATCCTTCAAACAACGGGACATGATTGGTGACTGTGTGGCATGAAACCCCGAGACTGCGCCGCATGCAACTGTAATGAAGAGCAACGGCCAGATCGGCAGCTGTTTCGGATGCAGGTTCTCGAGCGTCATCTCCGGCATGACGTGTCCGCCAACACCGAAGAGCATACCGCCCATAATGCCGAGCGCCATGACAATAAGGCAGACGCCAAACAGCGGATAGAAGCGGGCGATGATCTTATCAATCGGCAAGAGAGTCGCCATTGTATAGTAGATAAAGATCACGCCCAGCCACATGAGCATTTCCATGCCCGTGAGCTTTGAGAGGAGCATTGCAGGTCCCGTCATAAATACGACGCCGACGAGGACGAGCAGGACGATCGAGAAAATGCGCATAATCTGGAGCATGATGTTCCCCAGATTCTTTCCGACAATCTCTGAGAGGCTCTTTCCATCCTCGCGAAACGAGATCATGCCGGAAAGGTAGTCATGCACGCCGCCCGCAAAAATTGTACCAAAGACGATCCAAAGATAGACGCTCGGCCCCCAGAGGGCACCGGCGAGCGCGCCAAAGATCGGACCGAGGCCTGCAATATTGAGGAGCTGGATGAGGAATACCTTCCACGTCGGCAGGGGGATGTAATCCACTCCATCCTCCAGTCGGATCGAGGGGGCGGTCTCTCCTGTACGTCCAAACACTCGGTCTACAATTGTTCCATAAACAATGTAGCCCACAATGAGTGTTGCGAGCGCACCAAGAAATGTAACCATCGCTTGTCACTTCTTTCTTTAGCACTTAAATACACAAAATTTCACTGGGATATCCAGGGCTCTCCTCTGTCCTCCTTTCATTGCAATTTGAAAAGAAGCTCTCCTAAATAAATTCCCATAAATAACAAACGGGCTTCTTTTCGTTTATCATATCATAAGCGCGTCCCCTTGTCTAATACTTCCTGTGTGCTATAATGAGCAATGCAGTTATTATTGGGGGAGGGTCTTTTATGGGAATAGATATTCTGCTCTTTCTTATACTCGGACTTTTTGTCGGAACATTTGGGACGCTTGTCGGCATCGGTGGCGGGTTGATCTGCGTTCCAATCTTTATCTTCTTCCTCTCGGACGGTGGTATTTATCCGTATTTTCATACGGCAGCACAGATCACAGGCACATCGCTTGTCATCGTTCTCTCTAACGCGCTCTCGGGAACACTCGCCTATATTCGGCAGCAGCGCGTATTTTTCCCTGCCGCCGTCCCGTTTGCGCTGGCAACCCTGCCGGGCGCATTCCTCGGCTCGTACATCGTCGATGACTTCACAGGACCGATGCTGTACATCTCATACGGTTCATTCCTGCTTGTGATGGCACTGATGATGTACTGGAACGCCACACACAAGAAGCACGCGGATGTCCACACGCTGCCCACAGATTTTACGTTCAACCGCTCGCTCGGCATCGGCGCAAGCGCAGGAGTCGGCTTCATCTCAAGCATCTTCGGCATCGGCGGCGGCGTGATCCATGTACCGCTCATGGTCTATCTGCTCGGCTTCCCCGTACACATGGCGACGGCGACCTCGCATTTCGTCCTTGCCTGTTCGGCGGCGTTTGGTGTCGTCAGTCACTTCCTGCTCAATCACATCATCTGGACCCCCGCCATCTGCATCTCCATCGGTGCCGCCGTCGGCGCACAGATCGGCGCTGCAATCTCACAGAAGACGAAATCCAAGGTCATTCTCATTCTCCTATCGCTTGCCATGTTCGGCCTCGGCCTTCGTCTCATCTGGATGAGCGGGATACTGTAAAACAAAAAAATGCACAAAAAAGAATCGCCCCAACATGAGGCGATTCTTTTTTGATCTCGTTATGCTCTGATCAGAGCGGCTGGAAGCCGTGGCGTGCACCCTCGGCAGACTCGATTGCCTGATGTGCAAGGTCAATCGCAAGTCCAAGAGTACGCATGATCTTGTCGGGGTTGTGGAAGCCCATGCCGTTCTCGGCGGCAACCCAATCCCAGTACCACTGTG
>CALIBA010000078.1 GCA_938045435.1 uncultured Selenomonas sp. | reverse complement strand
AGGAAAAGGTCGCGAAAATTCCACAGACCGAGCGCAAGCGTGTTGTCCTCATCTCGCTCATGTCGGGCTACGGCGGACTCGGCAGCAGCTTTGACGAGGCGTGTCACTATGCGGGCGTGATCAATGGGCGTGCAGAACTCGGCATTCGTGACTTTCAAGTCATGACGAAGGAGCAGCTTGTCCAGATTGATCCCGATATTCTCTTCCTGCCGACGTACAACGATCATGGGAAATACGATGTGGAGAAATTCCGCAGGGAGTATTTGGACGATCCATCCCTGCAGACGATGAAGGCGATCCGGAATGAGGCTTTTGCGGAGCCGTTTGAAGGTTACATCTACAACTGTTCGCAGGATTTCGTTTTCGGTGTGCAGGAGATTGCCTATCGTGTTTACGGCGATGACTTTAAGCAGGGTGAGGATGAACATCTTTCTGCAGTGAAGTAACCGTGTGGAAGGGGGATTTTATTTGAACGAGATGATCCGTGCGGAAAATCTCTATGCAGGGTATAACGGAAAGGTCATCCTCGAGGATGTGTCATTCACCGTGGGGACGGGGGAGATTGTCGGGCTGATCGGACCCAACGGCGCGGGCAAGAGCACACTTCTAAAGACGTTGCGCGGAATACTTCCGATCCTGTCCGGGAGTGCTGTGTTGATGGGGGATGACATCTATGCGCTTGAGGCAAAGGAGTTTGCACGCCGTGTGGCATATCTGCAGCAGCACATGGAGATGACCTTTGCATATACGGCACGAGATATTGTGCTCGCTGGTCGCTACCCCTATCTCTCATGGTGGAGTCAGGAAAAGGCGGATGATCTTGCGATTGCCGATGCCTGTATGGCGTATACAGGTGTATCGGAGCTCGCCGATACGCCGCTGCACGCCATGTCGGGCGGGCAGCGGCAGCGCGTCCTGCTCGCAAAGGTGCTCGCCCAACAGACGCCCGTGCTTTTCCTCGACGAACCCGCAACGGGACTCGACATTATCTATCAGGAGGAGATTTTCCGCTTT
>CALIBA010000077.1 GCA_938045435.1 uncultured Selenomonas sp. | reverse complement strand
CAGTGCACGGATTTCTGTAATGAACATCATTGGATTTGAGGGGGTTTCGATGAGGACAAGCCGCGTCTCTTTGCGCATCTTTTCCCGGACAAGTGCTGCATTGCGCATATCAATGTATTCAAAGTCAATGCCATAGTGGCGGTAGATCTCCTCGGCAAGACGCACTGTGCCTCCATAGAGATCCTCTGGCAGCAGCACATGGTCACCCGCGCGGCAGAGTGCAAAGACGAGGTTGATGGCTGCCATGCCGGAGGAGAGCGCCCATGCCCGTGCGCCTCCTTCGATCAGTGCGATGGTTTTTTCCAGGGCGCTGCGCGTCGGATTTGCCACGCGCCCATAGTCATAGCCTGTGCTCTGGCGGAATGCGGGATGGCGGAATGTGGCGGAAAGATAAATAGGGGTGCTGAGCGCTCCCGTCTCGTCATAGACATGACAGCCGTGTACCTCGGCTGAAAAATTATTCATAATGGTCCTCCCTCTTGCTTATCATACATAGGCTTTATCAGTTCATGCACTCATTATAATGTTCGCTGTAATGCTCTGTCAATAAAAAAATATATAAAGCATACTTGACAAGTATGCTCAAGGAGTGTATGATTGCACAAAAGAAACATGAAAACATATATGCAAACAATATTTTGATAAAAGATATATGTTTTGGGAAAAATGTTAGATACAGAAAGGGGCATCATTATGGCAGGCACTAAAAAAGAATTGGTTCTAAAAGCAATGGATCAAAAGGAGGTAAAGCGTGTCCCATCCGGATTTTGGTTCCATTTCCTAGAAAATGAGATACATGCAGATGCCTTCACGTATCCGGAACTGGAAAAACAGCTGCTTGAGGGCGAGATTCGCTACATCGACACAGTTCAGCCGGATTTTGTAAAAATCATGACAGATGGCTTCTTTGCCTACCGCAATCCGGTTATTCAGACGGCATCGACGGCAGCGGAGCTTGCAAAGATCAAGCCCCTTGCAGATGATGACCCGTACTTTACGCGTCAGATTGCCTATGCGAAAGAACTTACGCGGCGCTACGGCAACGAGGTTGCCATGTTTTACAATCTGTTCTGCGCGGGGACGATTCTGAAGTTTGTGCGTCCGGGCAGTATCCAGGAGAATGAAAAGTTCCTTGCAAAGCTCGTGCAGGAGGATCATGCAGCGGTGCGGGCGGCCTTTGATGTCATCTCTGCGGATATAGCAAAACTCGCGGAGCGCATCATCAAAGAGGGCGGCGCGACAGGGGTGTACTTCAGTCTGCAAAACCTTGCGGGCAGCACAGACCGTGCGCTCTATGAGGCGGTATTTGCACCGGGCGAGAAGGAAATCCTGCGGGCGGCGAATGCGGCGAGCGACTACAATATCCTGCATGTCTGCGGCTATCTGGGTCACCGCAATGCGCTTGACTGGTACAGGGACTACGAGGCAAAGACGATCAACTGGGCGGCGGTCGTCGAAGGCGTACCGCTTGAGGCGGGAAAGAAGATTTTCCCAAATCGTGCGCTGCTCGGCGGATTTGGCAATCTGCCGACGGATGTCCTGTACAGCGGCACGCGTGCACAGGTTGAGGCGGAGACGCGCCGCATCCTTGCAGCTGCGGGGCGTACGGGTGTTATTCTCGGTGCGGACTGCACCGTACCGCCGGATATTGACTGGCAGCGTTTTGAATGGGTACGTACTGCTGCGGCAGAGGTCTAAGAGAGAGGTATATCATGCAGCTGAAAAAAGTCGGGAGAGCAGCCCTTACACTGCTCCTTACAGGGGTTCTTGCCGCGGGTCTTGCGGGCTGCGGCAAGGACAGTGCAGGCGGCGCTGCGTCAACATCCGCAGACGGCAGAAAAATCATCAGTGTCGCACATACGAACTACTATGTGCCCTATGACTACGTCAACGAGCAGGGCGAATCCGACGGGTTCGAGGTTGCCGTGATGAAGGAAGTAGCAAAGAAGCTCCCGCAGTATGAGTTTAAGTTTGTACCGACCTCAGACGACGACCTCCTCATCGGCGTTGAATCGGGGAAATACACCGTAGGGACGAAGGGAATCTGGATCACGGATGCACGCAAGAAGAAATATGTATTCCCAAAGAATAACATCGGTGCGAGCGTGATCGGGCTTGCCATTCGCAAAGAGAATGCAGATGTCATCAAAGATCTGCCCTCCTTTGCAAAATTCAGCGGAAAACTCGTTCCCATTGCACCACAGGATGCGCGCTACATGGTCATTGACACTTACAACAAAGAGAATCCCGGAAATGAGATAAAACTCACCTCATCCGAGTCCTTCCAAGTTGCCGATGCCTATAGCTGGGTGCTTGAGGGGCGCTATGACGGGTATTTTGAAGTCGAACTCAGCTACAAGAACAACATCGCAAAAGAGGATGCGCCCTACCATGCGTTTAACGACAAGATGGCTTACATCCGCTACAAGGGCATTCCGACCTATCCGATTATCAATAAGAATGAGCAGCAGTTTGCTGATGAGTACGACAAGGCGATCGAGGAGCTGCGTGCCGAGGGCAAGATTGCAGAACTGGAGCTGAAGTATTTCGGCGAAAGTCTCTCAGACTATCTGAAATAAGAGTTGAGGTGCAGACACGATGGATACACGGGCTTTTGACATCAGCATGATCGGTCAGGTCATGCCGGCGCTGCTCTCCTATCTCGATGTCACGCTGCTCGTGGCAGGCGTCAGCATCGTGCTCGGCTCGGTGCTCGGCGGTCTGCTTGCATGGGCAAGCCTTGCGGGCGGACGTGTGCTGCGGTATTTGGCAGCCGGCTATGTGTATATCATGCGTTGTACACCGTCCATCGTGCTCCTCTTTATCGTGTTCTATGGGCTGCCGAAACTCATCGAGGGTGTATTTCGCTACAATATAAACGATATGCACCGTGCAGTGTTCGCCATCATCGCATTTTTACTGCTTTTTGGCGCGTACATCTCCGAGGTGTTCCGTGCAGGGTATCTCGCGGTACCGCGCGGGCAGTATGAGGCGGCGGTGAGTGCGGGGCTTTCGCCCCTGCAGGCGTTTTTCCACGTCATGCTCCCACAGGCGGCGCTTGTAGCGCTGCCGAACTTCGGCAACGCTGCTGTCAATCTGCTCAAGGAGGCGTCGCTTGCCTATACCATCGGACTGATTGATCTCATCGGCAAGGGGAATCTCATCATCGCACAGAACTTTGGTGCCTATGGCATTGAGATCTACCTCGCGTGCATGATTGTTTATTGGGCCGTGGTGCTCCTGCTGGAGCAGCTCTTTGCCTTCATTGAGGGGCGGCTTGACACGGGAACGAGTCTGCGCGGTGCGCTGCCGGAGAAAAAAAAGAGATCTGCAATGAGGGGAGGGGATGCAGTTGGAGCTTGATCTTGCTTTTATGCAGGAAACGTTTTTCCTCATCTGGAAAGGTGCGGGCGTCACGCTTACCCTCACAGTGCTTGCCCTTATCCTTGCGGCGCCCGTCGCCTTTTACTTTGCCGCGCTGCGCGTGCGTGGGCATCGTGTGATCGGGGCACTGGTGCGAGGATATGTGTCTTTTGTCCGCAGTACACCGCTCATCTTGCAGATTCTCCTGCTTTATAGTCTCCTGCCGAGCCTGCTCAACGTCGTCTTGCGGGAACTCGGGTTTGCAATCAATATATTTGAGGCAGTAGATCCCTTTTGGTACGCGGTCTTTATCTTTACAATCAACACCGCAGCGCTCCTGACGGAGACATTCCGTGCAGCGCTTCTTGCCATTCCGCGGGGCCAGCGCGAGGCGGGGATTGCAAGCGGGCTTTCAGAGTTTCAAACCTATCTGCATATCATCGTGCCGCAGGCACTCGTTGTCGCCCTGCCGAGCATCTGCAATATCACGGTCAACCTCATCAAGGGAACCTCGCTCGCATTTCTCATGACTGTGAAGGATATTACTGCGATCGGCAAGGTCGCCGCGTCATATGGGTACAACTATATCGAGGCGTATCTCGATGTCTTTATTGTCTATCTCGTGCTCTGTACGATCGTTCAGCTGATGTTTCAAGCGGCAGAACGACGTGTCGGGGTGTTTCGCAGTCCATCTTAGGAAGGTGTGTGTCAAATGCTCTTGCATGTTCAAAATGTGCGCAAAAGCTTCCATGATACGGAGGTGCTGAAGGATGTCAGTATCGGCGTCGAAAAGGGGGATGTTGTCGTCATCCTAGGCCCTAGCGGCTCGGGCAAGACGACCCTCCTGCGCTGCCTGAATTTCCTCGAGCGTGCAGACGGTGGCACCATGGATTTCCATGGGACACAGCTTTCTCTTTCACGTGCCTCCAACAAGGAAATTGCGGCAGTGCGGAAAAAGACGGGATTCGTTTTTCAAAGCTACAACCTCTTTGCAAATAAGACAGCACTTGAAAATGTAACACTCGGCCTCACCGTCGGACGCGGCATTGAGAAGGCAAAGGCGCACGAAATCGCCATGGAAGCCTTGCAAAGAGTAGGCATGGAAAGCCGCGCAGACTACTATCCCGCGCAGCTTTCGGGCGGACAGCAGCAGCGCGTTGGCATCGCCCGCGCCGTGGCGGCCAAACCCGATGTGATTCTTTTCGATGAGCCAACCTCTGCGCTTGACCCAGAGCTGGTCGGTGAGGTATTGCAGGTCATGAAGCAGCTTGCCAAAGAGGGGACAACGATGATCGTCGTGACACACGAGATGAAGTTCGCGCAGGATGTTGCAACACATGTCATCTTTATGTCAGACGGCGTCATCGTTGAGGAGGGCAGCGCAAAGGAAATCTTTACTGCACCGCGGGAGGAGCGTACGCGCCGCTTTCTCCGCCGCATCCTGCCAGAGGAGTATGAACCCGCAGCACTGATTTGAGGAGGGGCAGTTCATCGCATTTTTCGGCAAAAAACAGCAGTCCTACGAGGTATGGACTGCTGTTTTTTGTGATAGTGTGTTCTACATAGGGGCAGAATAAAAAACCTCCCCATCTTTGTTATTAAATGATAAAATGATAGGGATCAGAGGCATAAAAAGCTGAGAGGGAGATGTCAGATGGAACTATATGAGAAGCTTTTAGCAGAAGAGATTTTTGTTGAACAGCTGCGGATTTGCGGTATGCTGCGTCCAGAAGACCTTGGTGGGAAAGAGTGTCTGATTGTATGCGGTATGGGTGGCATAGGTCTTTTGCGAAAGATTTATGCAGACTCTTTAAAGGAACGCCTTGTGCAAATGGGGGCACGGAAATGCGATGATGTGGTTTTATTTAACGCGGATGATTTGGACTCATATTATGACTTGACCGATATAGAGCAGGCATATGGTGTGTCCTCTTATGATTTCATTATTCTTCTCGGTGGGATGGAAAAGACACGTCAGATTGCCGAAGGAATCAGGCAGCTGCAAAGGGTATGCCGTGCAGACGGGAAAATACTTGTAGTGGCAAGGACACCAAAAGTTGTTTCTGCAAGACGTGCGATTGATGCCAGTGAGGATATATGGCGTTATGAGCTGGATGACCTGTTGCTGCTGTTTGGCGGTTGTGCATTGGAGGTGACGGCAAATGATGCAAGCGGGGAAATCATTGCGGCACTGTTTGTACGGAATACAGGACTGCCAGAAGTATCGGGTACCAATTTGTTCCATGTGAGGAGCGGGAGGCGCATAGATCTCAATGGGGATATTCCACAGGGGTACTTCGTCGATATGACAGGGCTTGATGGTATTGGTATAAAATATCGTACAGATAAGTGCAGTATGGATCATAATTATCTTAGCAAATATGCTTTTTTCTTGGAGAGACTGCGCTCCCGCCCCCTGCGATTATTGGAGCTTGGCATACATAAGGGGGCTAGCCTCCGGATGTGGCAAGAGTATTTTTCGTGTGCGGAGATTTTCGGGGTAGATATTAGGGAAGATTATCATCAATATAAGGATGACCGTATTCATACGCAGCAGGCAGACCTTTCTGATCCAGATCAAGTTGTGCGTCTGAAAGAAATTCGTCCACATATCATTATTGATGATGCTTCCCATACTGTGAGCCATCAGCTGCTGGCACTGTTTACACTCTTCGATGCACTTCCGAGTGGAGGTGTCTATATCTTGGAAGATTTGGAGACTTCGCTGAATCCAGAGCAGTTTGAAGCGGAGTATCGAGACTGTCCGCTCGATGCCTATGAGGTCTGCTCACGTATTGCACGTGTTGCGGCGCGTAAAGTGCCAGATGATGACAGCCTCTATGCAGACAATATCAACCACATCGGTATGGCGGTGGAACTTGTGTCCATCATGAAGGGCAGTGTCATTTTTATCAAGATGTAATGTTCCTAAAGAGGATGATTTGACGCGCTCAGCAGCCTCGTTTGTGGCTGTGCTCCATGAAGGCATTTTTCAAAATAACGTGCCAGATTCTTTTCTAAGACCTCCGTGTCCTTCTCGACGGAGGAGGATCCCGGATTGTCGGACAGTGTTGCTGTCCAGTCATTTCGCCCCTCCAGCTTAAAGAACATGAGAAAGACGGCCTTGGTTAGATTCTCCTCCTCAGGCGGTAAATAATAGAATGTAATTTTTCGCCCATACAGCGCAGACAGCAGTGTACCGTCCCCTTTTGGCTTGTAAATGTCATAGAGGTTTTTGCAGATTGTCACCATATCGGCGCCCTTTACGTCGTTGCTGACGAAAATAAAATCCCCTTCGTCAAAGAGCGAGAATTCCATGTCGCCTTGTCGCCGCTTTGTTTTCGATTGTATCAATGCGGCAGCCTCCTCCAATGTGGCGGTGCGAAAACCATACTGCGCCGTCATCGTGCAGACCTTCTCATTTAGGTGTGCGGCGTATCCTGTGGCATAGGAAAAGAATGCATTCGTATCTCTCTGGGCACATGGAAGCGGGAGCGTGGGGTGGCGCAGGACAGCTTTGCAGGAAAAGGCGAAATCGTTCGTCTCATCGTAAAGAACGTATCTATTGCGCTGGAAGGGCTTTTCTTTTTCAATTTGCATCTCTTGCAGGACAATGTGAGGATGACAGGCAGCGAATTCTTTCTCCACCATCGCGATTACGTCATCGGGCGTATAAGGGGCGCTGTTTTCCGTTGCCAGTATGAACGAGCAGCCAGAGAGAAAAGAGGTGCAGACGAGCGCTGTGACGGTGAGGATGCGAGGCAGGATTCGTTTCATGATGGGTTCCTACTGCGTACAGACACTTTACGGCTCGATGGGGAAATAATCCGCAGGGACGGGAGCGAGGATGCCGACAAAGACAAAGTCCTTCGCGCCTGTATTTTTCATCCCGTGGCACATGCCCTTCGCTGAGACGATGACATCGCCCTTCGCGATGGGGTGCTCCTCTCCGGGGGCAGGGTAAAAGACGCCCTCTCCCTCAATGCAGATCCATATATCATCTGCATTGGCGTGACCGTGCGGCTGAATCATCTGCCCGGGCTTTATGACCCAGACGACGCCGCTCGTTGACTCCGTGCTGTAGATTGGCGTGCGCGTTGCGACATTGCCCGCCTTTGCCACATCTGCCACGCGAAAACGGCGCGTTGCAAAATCGTTTGTGATTTCATTTGCCATGATGTTTGCTCCTTTCGGAACTTCGTATTTTATATCGTTTTAGGGCGCTCAGTCAAAGTAATCATCGTCATATCCTTCGCCGTAGTCGTTCCAATCATTATATAGATCATCCGCGTGAATTGCAAGAGCAAGTTGAACAGTGATTTAATTAAGAAACGTTTTCAATAGCGTATACTTCATCCAAGAAGGTGTTAAACAGTTCTGCCGGTGTTTGATAGCCGAAAACTCGGCGAGGGCGGCTGTTTATCTCATCCGCTATGTTTAGGATGTCCTCGTCACTGTATCCATCGATGCCCGTTCCTTTGGGGATATATTGGCGGAGGATGCCGTTGTGACGCTCGTTCTGCGGGCGTTCCCATGAGCTGTAGGGGTGAGCGAAGTACACCTTCGTGCCGAGGCTCTCAAGCTGCGTGAACGTCTCGAACTCTGTCCCGTTGTCAACGGTAATCGTCTTGAACACTTGGCTGAAACGGTCCTCTCCATATTCCGATTTCAAATGGGCGATGGCTTCTTCAATGCCGGCGCACGTGCGACCCGAGATGCGGATTGCGATGTAGTCGTGCGTCACCTTTTCCACAGCGGTAAATACGGCTGCGCCGCGCCCTTTCCGCGATCCGACAACGGTGTCGGCTTCCCAGTGTCCGATTTCCGTGCCTTCGTCCACAAGGGCAGAACGCTCCTCTATACTACGCCCTTTCAGGCGCTTGTTCTTGCGGTTTCGCTTGCGCTTGCACTTTCGTCCGAGCGCTTGCGGGACATCGAACAGCGTCAGCGGAATCCTACCCGCCCACAGCATATTGTCAAGCGTCTTGGTGCAAGGGATACCATCCTCGTCGAACCGTTTGTTCGCCCTAGCATCCCCGACGCACATGTCGATCGACCACTTGTTCTTACGGATTCTTTCGGTCATCCAACGCAGGAATGGCGCACAGCCTGCGCTGTCAACCTTATACGGTCGTTTGGAGTTCTTTCGATGTTCGAGGTAAGCCCGTTGCCCACGCCTTGCCGTATATTGTGGAGACCGCCCGCGAGCAGATCGGCGTTCAGGCGTCCCACGTGTAATCTCATAGTGGATCGTTGTATGCGAGCATCCAATCCGTGCGGCTATGGCGCGAAGCGAGAATCCCTCACGGTGGAGTGCCTGTATTTGCCCTCTTTCATCAAGGGTAAGGTGCTTTCCCGATTTACGAATGGCCTCCGTTGTGGTAGAATAGGCGTAATCCATAGTGATTGCTCCTTTGCTGATGTTTTGTAGCGGAACCATTTGCTGATGTGTGATAAAGAAGTAGTAGAAGTGTAAAAAATTTTGCCGTTCCTATCCGGCGTTTGCGCATTGCGCCGGATAGGTCGGGCGGTCATTCGGGCAGGTCTACCTTGCCAACGAAAGAGTAATAAATATCAATGTCCTGTCTGCGTGTGCCGTTCTCGTCATAGCTGCACTCATGCACAACGATTTTCTCCACAAACTCACGCAAAAGGGTAGGGGTAAGTTCTTCAAAGCTGGTGTACTTGCGGACAACATTCATAAACTTTTCTGCGTTTACCGTGGCTTCCTGCGCTTTGGAAAGCTCTGCCCGGATAGCGGCGGCTCTCTCTTTCAGTTCTTTCTGCTCGGCTTCATAGTCTGCCGACAGCTCCGTGAAACGCTCGTCTGAAATGCGCCCGGTCACGCTGTCCTCATACAGCCGCTTGAAGATAGCGGATAACTCGCTGATACGCTTCTCGGCGGCTTCCAGCTTCTTTTTCCTTGCGGCGTTCCTGCGCTTGCCCCCGTCCTCGTTCTGCTCGATCAGCAGCTTCATAAACCGGGCTTCGTGCTTCGCTGCATAGCTGGTGACTTTCCGCAGATTGTCGGTCACTCCGGCGGTCAACAGGTCGGTGCGGATAAAGTGCGCCGTACAGTCACGGGTACGCTTCTTGTAGCTCCCGCAGATATAACAATCCTGCTTGCGGGTGGCGTTCTGGTAACGCTGCTGGTAAAGGACGCTGCCGCAGTCGGCACAAAAGAGTATGCCGGAGAATAAGCCCACTTCATCATAGCGGTTCGGGCGTTTGCGCTGCTTGCGTAACTCCTGCACACGCTCCCACATCTGGGTGTCAATGATAGGCTCATGGTGGTTCTCGAAAATCGCCTGTTTCTCAATGGGGTTCTCTACGCTGTGCTTGGTCTTGTAGGACGGCTTCTCCGTCTTGAAGTTTACCAGACAGCCCGTGTACTCCCTGTTTTCAAGGATATGTACCACGGTATTGGTCGCCCACTTGCACTCATAGCCGGGGTGGTAGCGGCGGGTGCTTCCCGTCCGACGGTATTCCAGCGTTCCCGGCGTGGGGATCTCCTGCTCTGTGAGCATACGGGCTATCTTGGTCGGCCCGTTCCCGGCAAGGCACAAGCTGTAAATCTGCCGCACAACAGGGGCGGCTTCCCCGTCAATGATAAAATTTTCGTCCTCGTCCATAAAGTAGCCGTATACGGGTTTGCTCGTGACGGGCTTCCCGCTCATACCCTTAGACCGTTTTACTGCTTTGATTTTCTTGCTCGTATCTCTCACCAGCCATTCGTTAAAAATGTTCCGCAGAGGGGCAAAATCATTGTCGCCCTGTGCGCTGTCCACTCCGTCATTGATAGCGATAAAGCGGACGCCTTTCTGTGGGAAAATCATTTCCGTATACATTCCCACTTGCAGATAGTTTCGCCCTAACCGTGACATATCCTTGACGATAACGGTGCCGACTTTTCCGGCTTCAATGTCCGCAAGCATGGCTTGAAAACCGGGTCTTTGGAAGTTCGCCCCAGAATAACCGTCATCTGTGTACCATTGCAGATTGGAAAAGCCGTTCTGCTTCGCATAGGTTTCAAGAATACGCTTCTGGTTTGAAATAGAATTGCTCTCACCTTGCAGCTCGTCCTCGTGGGATAATCTCGGATAAAGGGCGGTAATAAGGTTTCGGGTGGTCTGTCTTAACATAGTGTCCTCCATTTCCGACAGCCAGCCCCACTATTCCGTATGACTATCATACCACACGCCGGGGCTGGCTGTACAGTCCTTTCTGCTTCTTTACGTCCCGTCAAATTGCCGATTTTTGTGTAGCAGCTTCCGCTTCCAGCACTTTCAGCATTTTATCGGCGGCGGTGGCGGTGGTGTCCTGCTTGAAATAGCCGGAAACGACAAGGACAGAATTACCTATGCGGATTTCCGTCACGCAATCCGGGCGGCGGGTGCTGCGGTCATTCTTTGGGGTGTTGGTCATAGGCGGCTCTCCTTTCTGTTCATCAGCTTTTTCAGTTGTCCCATTTTCTCCTGCGCCGTGGCTTTTCGGAAGTTGCTCCCGGTAAAGCGGACAGGAGAACACATTTCAATCAGACGGTCATAAATGCGGGCGTGGGCGGTGTCCTCCGGGTGCTGCAAGTCCTCCAGCGTGAGATTAGTCGTGACGATCAGCGGCCTGCCGCTGCGGTAACGGCTGTCAATCACGTTGTAGACCTGCTCTAAGCCGTATTCCGTTCCCCGTTCCATTCCAAAATCGTCAAGGATAAGCAGCGGGAAGCTGCAAAGTCGGGAGATATATTCATTCCTGCCCTCAAAGCTGGCGGCAAGGTCACCCAATATCAATGCAAAGTTTGTCATGCACACGGGGATTTCACGCTCCATAAGGGCATTTGCGATACAGCCCGCAAAATAGCTCTTGCCTGTGCCAACGCCGCCCCATAGCAGATAGCCAATGTTGCGCTCTTTCATGGTTTCCCAGTTCTCCACATAGAAATGGGCGTGTTCCATTTGCGGGCACTTGCCGTTGTCGTTCTCAAACGTCCAGCCCTGCATAGCCGGGTCTGTAAAGCCCCGCCGCTTCAACCGCTCGACAGTTTCAAGGTGACTGCGCTGTTTCTCTGCGGCTTCCCGTTCCTCACGCTCTGCCCGCTGGCAGTCACATTCTGCCGGGTGGCGGTCACGCCCCAGCCATGCGGCGGTTTCTTTGGGGAAATAGCCCTCTTTGGGCTTGTGGCACTTCCCGCAGTATAAAAGCCCGTCCTCGCCGGTGTAGTCCTCCGGCTCCGGCGTGGTGTCGGTCATATTCAAAATCATTTCATCAAATCCATTCGTCATAAGCTCTCGCCCTCCTTACAGGTATAATCGGGTATGCCCTTTTTCGGGGCTTTCTTGGCTGCGTCCTCCTGCGCCCACTTGAAAATCGTGGCTGCATGGCTCTTGTATTTCCTCCCGCTGGAAGCGATATGGCAGGATAGGCGGTCAATGTAATACTCCCACTTGCCGGGAAGCTCTGTTTTCAGCCCGTCAAGCTCCGTATCGGAAAGAATGACATTGTGGTATCTGCCATAGGCGGCGGGGGCGGGGTGTCCCGTTTCTAACTCTCTCTCTTTTTCTATTTCTATATCTATCTCTTTCTCTATCTCTATCTCTGGTGGACAAATGTCCGCTCGATATGGTGGACATTTGTCCGCCCCTGTCTGCGGCAGGGCTTTTTGTTCCTGCAAAGCCAGCCGCGCCCTGCGCTTGCGCTCCCCCTCGGTAGAGGACTGGCCGATTAAAAGCTCAATGTTGCTCATGTAGAGTGCGCCGCTTGGCAAAGGCTCCACAAGCCCCAGCTTCATAAAGATTTTCAAAGCTCTCTCTACGGTACCTACCTGCTGGCGGGTAATGGTCGCAATCATCTGGGCGGTGTAGGGGATATTCTCGTCAAGCTGCAATTTCCCGCCGTTTTTCAGCGATTTCAAGTACAGCTTCAAGAGAATGTTGGAATAGATAACGCCGTCCTGCATACTTTCCAGCAGAACGATTGCATCATCGTCAAAATAGCTCTCTTTCAGCTTGAGGTAGTAATATTTGCGGTTATCTGCCATAGGCTGCGTCCTCCTTTTTCCAGCGTTTGGAATAATAGCGAGGGCATAGTATGATAACCGCCCGGAAGCTCTGTTTGCAGTCACGGGTGCAGCCCCGGCATAGGTCGTTGTAAGTGATACGGTTGCGGTGGTTGAGGAAGAAAGACCATTCCAGCCGCCGCTTCTTGCTCATTCTCGGCAATGGTAAGCTCCTTTCTGCCGTTCCTATCGGTGTAGCGGGATAGGGGGCATTTTCTGTATGTTCTCGGTATCATTTTCGGGCTTTTTCTGCCCTGTAAGCCCCGTTTGGAAGTCGGGGAGTATTGCGGTAAGGGTTCATATCATACCTGTATTTTTGTAGGGTTTCGGTATCATTTCGGGGCGGTCTTTAACGCTCCTGTTCACGCTTTTTCTGCTGGCTCGGTGCGCCCCTTAAAATCTGGTCGATATTGCGTCTGACTGTCTGAAGCTCCTGCGCCCGCTGGCGTTTCTCCCGGTAGTCGTTATATCCGGCGTTCTTCTGGACGGTAAGCTGCTCAATCTCCCTTTGCAGGGCTTTGCTGGCTGGCAGCTTGGTTATTCCATGCTCCCGGAAATAACGGGCGGCTGTGTCCGCTATGATAAAATCGCTTTCGTGCTGTTCCCGGTAGGCTCTCCGGGCTTTCTCCGATTTCTGCGCTTTCAGACCGTCACGGGCGGGCTTCGTGCCGATATAGCCCAAAAGGTTGCGCTGCAATTCCTTTTTCTCCCGGATAGCGGCTTCCAGCCCTTTCAGTCCGGCAAGGCTCTCCTGCGTGGCGGTGTTGGCTGCGGAAATGGCAGCGTCCAGCTCGTCCGGGGAAGAAAAGCCATACTGCTGGTAGAGCATGAGGGTAGCCGACATCTGTTTGAGGTTGTGCATGGTCGCCCACTTCTCATAGCCCCGTCCTTTCCCCTCGGCTCGCTTGGCGGCTATGTCTACCATGCGCTGTACAGCGTCATTGTTCGGGGCGTTTTTCGCTTCTTTTTTCGTCCGTAAGCGGTCTTTGATACTGCCGGGGTATTCCGCTATGGCTGCGGGTTTTTCGGCGGCTCTGGCGGCGTTCTGCTCCAAAACGGAGAGGACAGCAGCCCGGTCAAAATCGTCCCCCAGCTTCCGGGCGGTAATTGGCTTCGTCCTGTCCGGCGTGAGGTAACTTAGCCGCCCCCGGCTCTCCTTGACGGTCACACCATGCCGGAGAAGCAGGGCGGCAAACTCATCAAAGCCGGAAGCAGCGGCAAGGGCTTCCCGGATAGTCCGGCGCAGCTTCGCCTTATCCGTTTCAAACTTGGTCTGCCGGGGCGCGATACCGTCCGCAGCAATAGGGGCGTTGGCTCTGTCAAGGGCAGCCTGTCCTTTCTTCTGCGCCCAATACTCACGCTCGGTAATGCGTTCTTTGCTGCCGTTCAAAAGGTCTATCTGGTAAAGCCCCTCGCTGTGGCACATCTCCATGACTTCGGCTTTCAGATAGTTCATAGCTGCGTCCGTACAGCGGTGCTTGCAGCCTGCTTTCCTGTCCGCTGGCCTGTCCATGTGGGGCAGCATGGGAACCTCCGCAATCCGCAGACTGTTAATGACGATATGCACATGGATATTTTCGGTGTGGCTGTGTCCGTCCGGGTGGGTGCAGACAAGGGCCTGGTGTCCGGGGAAATGCTCGGCGCAGAACTTCTCGCCCAGCTCCTGCGCCCGATCAACGGTCAAGCCGTTGTCCGGGCCGTCCCGTGGGTCAAAGCTGATGATGTAGTGGTGGCTCTTTACGTCCTCCCGTTTCTGGTTCTTG
The DNA here is from genome assembly GCA_938045435.1 of uncultured Selenomonas sp. Lineage (GTDB taxonomy): Bacteria > Bacillota > Negativicutes > Selenomonadales > Selenomonadaceae > Centipeda. Next base: position 9,078 of record CALIBA010000077.1, on the reverse strand, counting down.
CCGTAGCGGAGATTGGAGCGCATACAGGCAACGGCAAAATCCTCCCCGCCACAATTCAGAGAGGATATGCGGTAGTCTACCCTCGGTATGAGCCGCCCGTCTGCGTCAAGGGTGGGCTTCATGGTAAACTCGTCATGCTCGAATGTGAGGTATTTTTCAGCGTCCCCGTAGTTGGCATTTTTAGAGCTGATATGTTTGAGTATCGCCAACGGCTTCACCTACTTTCTGCAAGACTTCAAACTTCAAGGCGGCAAGGTCGGCGGCGGCTCCCCGCACTTCCTTTTCCAGCCCCCGGTAGGGGCTTCCGTATTCGTTCAGGCTCCGGGCAATCTGGTTTAAGTTGCCGCCGATTTTCCCGTACTCTGCCGTGAGCTTGGAGAGGGCGGCAAGCAGCCCGTCATTGACCGGGGAAACGGTGACAATGGGGCGTATGGTCGCTTTCCGTATGGCTTGCCGGATAAACTCGGACTGGCTGATTTCATAAGCCGCCAGCCGCCCGGTGAAGTCGGCGTATTCTTCATCGGTCATGCGGGTCTTTACCACATGACGGCGGTGGGGCGTATTGTATTTCTTTCGCATGGTCTGTGACCTCCTTTCTCGCCCGACAGGGCGCATAGCAGGGTTTGGGGAAGGCACTCCCCAACAAGATTCCCGCAGGGGCAAAAATAAGCGGAGAGCGAATTTTGGCACCTCGGTAGAATCTTGCTCTGAAAAACTCCGGCGTTCCCCGGCTCCCGTCCTTTCCGCTAACAAAACGTTTCAAAAGGGCTTTGCTACCCGCTATTCCGGCTTATCTTGAAAATTTTCCTTTCACTACCTACAACACCACGCAAAGCAAAATGGACGGAGATTTTTAGAATTTCCCCTCTATTCCCTACAACACCACGCAAGCCGGAATAGGCGGACAATGGCAGTATTTTTTTCTTTGATACCCTCTACGGATAAGTAAGGGATTTTGCCAACTGCGGCGGCTATTTTCCCTTTTGTTTTTTCATACTGGGGATTTTCAAAAATGCCAAACAGGAACGAAAAAAAGCAGCAAATCTGTTGAATAGATTTACTGCTTTCTGGTTGCCGGCGAAGCGGCGGTTATTCAGTTGTAGGCGGTAGGGCTATCTCCCAAAGCGGAACTTGAAAATAGCTGTGAGAAGCGTCTGGGTGATGTAGTCCTCTGTATCTTGGTCTACCCGTCCATTCACACGGGCGGCACATTGTATGCGGCGGCGGTAATACTGCAATACAGTTCCCACCGCTTCCGGCTCCCCGCTGGCGGCTTGGACGATTGTTTCATAGGGGAGAAGCCTATTATTTCTCATATGCCATTCCCTCCATTTCCGCTTGGAGCTGCCGTAGGGCTTTTCGGATATGGTAGCCCGCTGTGCTGCGGCTGCGCCCGTACTGTCTGCCAATTTCGTGCTGTGGAATACGCTTGAAAAAGGACAGGTAAATCATTTCCCGCTCCCGTTCGTCCAGCCGTGACAGGGCTTCCGCAAGTAAACCGCTGCTGAAAATGACCGTATCGCCGCAAAGGGTAAGTATGTATTCCTCGTCCGGCTCCGGGGCTTGGAAATATTCATCTGTCGTGCCTAAAGGGTAGTGCTTTTCGTCTGTGAGGTATTCAAGGGATATTTCTCTTTTGTGCTTCCTGCTCCGTGTCCTCGCTGCGTTGATCGTTGCATTTCGGATAACGACTTTGCAAAAGGCATGGAAAGTGTACTCGATATGTTCCCGATATTCTTCTGTACAGGTCATGGAAAATCCCCCTTTCCTCCCAAAAGGGCTGTGGCTGGTTAGTAGTTGCTTTTTATGATAGTAAGGGGCGGCAGCACTTTAGGCTGTCGCTCCTTGACTGCCTAACTGCAAAACCGGGCGGGGCTGTCAACGGCGGGCGAAGCCCGTTCATCTTGACCGTTGACTGGCTCGGCCGGGTTTGCTATTTATCCGGCAAACTTGAATTTATTTTAAGCTATCACGTTTTACCTTTTTAAGCCTTACTATCATTACCATAGGAATTTCTTTATTGTTTTTGAAACATTCTTCATAAAATCCATCAATGACAAATCCAGCTCTGAAACAAAGGTTAAAAATATCTTGTATGGAACGATGATAATAAATCTGCTCCTCCGGCTGCCCTTCGATCGCTATATCATAGTAACTGTGCGGTGTCATATATTTTTCAGTCAATGTGATAAAACAAGGGTGCTGCGTTGCAAAGACAAAAATCCCGTTTTCCTCCAATAGTTCATAAACAGCCATAAAAAGCGGTTCAATATCCGTAATATCCATAATTGCCATATTAGAAACTGCTTTCGTAAAGGCTCGATTTCTTTTTAATCCTAATAAGCTTTCTCTATTGGTCGCATCCGCTACGCAAAACTCAATTTGTTTTGCATATTGTGATCGCCGTCTTTTAGCCAATTCTATCATTTTTTTGCTGTAATCAAAAGCGACGACCGAAGCGCCTCTCTGTGCAAGATACGAAGAATAATTTCCATTGCCGCACGCAATATCCAAAATGTAATCCGAAGGATCAGGAGAGAGAAGTTCCGTTACTTTGGGACGTACTACCTCTCTGTGAAATTCATTGGATTCGTCACCCATTGCATCATCCCAAAATTGTGCGTTTTTCTCCCAGATCTTTTTGCTTTCCTCTGTTCCCATGTTCTCTCCCACTCCCAAAATTTGCCTTTTTGCTTCCATTAAATCTTCCTTACTATATTCCATTGTTACCCTCCATAACTTCTGATTGTTGCCGTCTTGACTATTATGTATCTTTTCTTTCCAAAATGGTATAGGCTTTTATTTTTATAATGCTGCAAAACTTTTCTTCTGTAAGGTATTCAAAGGATATTTCCCTTTGCCGCCGCTATTGGAAAGCCAAAAGCAGCGGCTTTTTTACGCGATATGACCGAAAAGACTAGAAAGCAGGATATGTCATCATTTGTCATTTCTTCTCAATGTAATAACTGCATGGCATATCAAGCCAAATACAAGAGAAAAACAGCCACCGCCAAATAGTGATGCTCCCCACCCTGCACCCGACATTGTCATAAAACCGCCAACAAAGAAAATACCAATGCCAAGAAATATCCCGACACCATAAAAAAGTCCAATTGCCATATCATACTTATTAAATTGTCGTTTCTCTTTTTTTCACATGTTTCCATTTTTGTTATTACCTCCTTCGCAAAATCGTCCATGTGGACTCCAAAAAGAAAACAAATTTTTTTCAACGTATTTAAATCGGGTTCATTAACATCTCTCTCCCAATTCGATAGCGCCTGCCGGGTAACATTCAATTTCCCAGCCAGTTCTTCCTGTGTCATTCCCGATTGTGTTCGCAGATGACGTATTTGCTTTCCTGTTGTAATATCCGTCTGTTTCTGGTTCAAAATGGTTCCTCCTCTCTGATGCTGATTTTATCAATGATATTTCGCAATAGCCAGCAATGAACGTTTGCATTGCGCAAGATGTTACATTATCTTCTGAAACATATGCCGGATCTTGTCTAAACGGCTGTTCGGGCGGCGTGGCTGAAACACAGGCTCGCCGGAAGTTTCCTGATACCCTTTTAATTCTGTAATGCAGACACTTCTTCCATTTGTATAAAAATTCAAATCATTTCTATATTCACCAATACAACGGGCAGGGATTTCCCCCTTAAAAATAACTTCATCTTTTTCAAGTCTGGTTGATTCAATGATTGCGCAATACTTTGGTGCGTCATTATAAGCCCGTGAAAGATATTCCTGCGGTGCAAAAAGGGTAAAGGAAAGGTATGGTTCCAACAGTTGTGTTCCTGCTTTTTTCAATGCCTGCTCCAACACGACAGGCGCAAGAAAACGAAAATCAGCGGGGGTGCTGACCGGGCTGTAATAAACTCCATAATCAAAACAAATTTGGCAGTCTGTCACTCCCCAGCCATATAAGCCCTGCTCCATTCCATAACGCACACCCTCCATGACGGCATTTTGAAAACTTTGGTTTAAATAGCCGAGAGATACCTCGCTTTTATATTGTGTTCCGCTTCCAACAGGAAGCGGTGTTACAGTCAAACCAATAGATGCCCAAAACGGATTCGGCGGCACTTCAATATGAATCGTGTAGCTCGCTTTTTTTTGCGGTCTTTCCAGATAAATAACCGAAGGCTCTTTCATAGCCACGCCCACATGATATTTTTCTTCTAATAGCGAACAAATAACTTCTAACTGTACTTTTCCCAAAAAAGATAATATAATCTCATGTGTAACAGTATCAATGTCAAAATGCAAAAGAGGGTCTGTATCAGCAATCTCTGTGAGGGCATTTAACAGGGCTTCCCTTTGCTCCGGCTTTTGCGGCTCTACCGTTGTCCGAAGTAATGGCATGGGATTATCAATCCGTGTTTTGTGAGGCAGGAGTTTTTCATTTCCCAGAATGTCGTTCAGTTTCAAAGTATCATCAGCTAAAATAACAATTTCTCCCGGACAGGCATGGTCAACCGGGACGATTTCACCATTTGACGGAATACACATTTCTGTAATCTTTATTTTTTCCTTTTTTGACAGCAGCAGGGTATCCCGTAAATGGAGCGTCCCATGATACAGGCGTAAATAAGAAAGCCGTTTTTTCCGCTCTGTATACTCAACCTTAAAAACATATCCACATAATTCAGACTGAATATCGTCTGTTTCTGTAATGAAAGTTTCTGTAATCGCTTCAATCAGTTTTTCTGTTCCTAAATTGTCTTTTGCACTCCCATGATAAACAGGAAACAAAGAGCAGCATCTGGTTCTTTTGCACTTTTCATATTGTAATTCCTGTATATCCAAAGAATCCTCTGCAACATATCGTTCTAATAGTTCATCGCTTCCGGAAATAATCATATCCCATTTGTCCAAATCAGAAATATCGGTCATGGTTATCTTTGGCGACAGGGAAACCTCCTGCATGACAATCATATCACTGGTAAGTTTATCTTTAATGCTTTGGTAAACACGCCGCAGGTCGATCCCATTTTGGTCTATCTTATTTATAAAGATAATTGTCGGAATGTCCATTTTCTGAAGCGCATGGAATAATATACGGGTTTGTGCCTGTACGCCGTCTTTTGCCGAAATGACTAAAACAGCTCCGTCAAGGACAGATAAAGAGCGGTATGCTTCGGTTAAAAAATCCATATGACCGGGAGTGTCCACGATATTGATTTTATAATCATTCCAGCAAAAAGAAGTAACCGCTGTCTGAATGGTAATTCCGCGCTGCCGTTCCAAAATCATAGTGTCTGTTCTTGTAGTTCCTTTATCCACGTTTCCTTGTTCCGCAATCGCTCCACTGGTGTACAGCAGGCTTTCCGTCAATGTTGTTTTTCCTGCGTCTACATGGGCGAGAATTCCAATATTGATTATTTTCATGTGATTGTCCTCCTTTTACAGCCCCAAAAGGGCATAAAAATCCCCAGCAGTAAAATACTTTTACCACTGGGGATTATAATTTGCGGACATACACATATACAGCATACACCTGTTTGTGATTGCTGTTTTTCGGATATGTCAAAATTGATAAGGCAAAAGTATTCTTAAATTGGGTACAAAAAACCAAGCCCCCACAAAAGGGACTATCATAATCCTTTGTTCCCACTATTTGATTATAGTTTTATTTAAGAATACCTTGCCGCATATTTTTTACTCCTTTTTTGGAATGATGCTATTATATCACATTAGTTTTAGGAAAGAAAGTACCTAAAAGAAATTTTTCTTCCCCTTATATGTAACAATCATACCGACTTTCTGGCGTTCAGAATGGTTTCTGCTGTCTGCTGTGGTGTTTGGTTGGAATTGTCCAGCCAAAAGCCGATCCGTGGTGTTGTCTGCATAAATGTATCGTATAAGGTTTCAACCGTAAAGCCGGAATAGCCTGTTTTCTCCCTGTATCGTTCCCTTCCTTTTATTGTTTCCACATCTGGACAAAGAACGACAACCTCAACAGGGTATTTATGCGGCACAAAAAATATGTACATGTAACTAATTCAACACATTTATAATTTGAATAGGGACATTATAGCATTTACTAAATACAAATTCAATGTATACGGAAATAAAGATATAAGGAGTGGGAAGGATTCCGCCGTAGTCGGCATTGTAGGAAAATCCAAAAGTTTAGATTTTCCCACAATGCTTATCTTTTGGTCTTTGGTTCGGAATAGTGTAGTGCTGGCGGTCTATCTCTTGTTTTCGGTTGCTTGCTTCCTTACCGTACATGAGCATTATAGCACGGGATGTCACTATGGATTTTGTTTTTGTTTAGCTGTTCAACTTCATTTTACAACGAACCGATGGAATCTTTTGCGTGAAAGGTGATCTCTTGAATTTATATCTTCATCCCTCAATTGCAGTCTCAATCCCACCCTTGAAAACAACAACTACCGCGCCATCCTCTTTGACCACGATGTGATCAAGCAGCCCGCCCCATAGCTCCTCATCGAATGCAACCTGCTCCCCGTTGATACCACATACCACTTGAATCATGCCCTCTAGGATATTTCTCTTACTCTCCCTCTCGGCAATTTGCTTGTCTAGCTTCTCCAAAGCTCCCTGCTTTTCCAGATAGAGAGCGCGAATCTCATTCTCCTGTTTCAGATACGTCGTCTGATCCTGTGCCACGCGTGCATTCTCGCGAATCAGTTTTTCAAGCCGTTCTGTCAAAAGAGTGAGTTCTTGCTCTACTCTACCGTGTTCCTCGACAAGCTCCCCTGTTTGGCAAACGCTATCAATCAGAGCGCGAAGTTCTGCAATCACGTTCTCTTTGACTTCCATCAAGGAGTTCAGTGCTTTCACGAAAATCTGTTTGATTTCCTCCTCCGTCAAGTGCCTCGTACTGCACGGCTTGCCCTTGTGGGCATATTTCTTGTTGCAGCGGTAGATCACCCTGCGGTACTTGTCCGTGGAGTGCCATACCTTCGCACCGTAGTAACCGCCGCAGCAGCCGCATTTGATTTTGTTCGCGAAGATACTCACACCACTGTGCTTGCCGTTCTGCTCTCTGCGTTTTATCTCCAATTGCACAAAGTCGAATAAGTCTGGCGGGATAATCGCCTCGTGGTGCTCTTCCACATAGTACTGTGGAATCTCGCCCGTGTTCTTCCGTCGCGTCTTATCGAGGAAGTCTGCCGTATACTCTTTCTGGATCAGCGCATCACCGCGATACTTCTCATTCGTGAGGATGGAGCGCACCGTGGAAATGTACCACTTGTCCTTTCCCGACGGGGATTTGATGCAACGCGTCTCCAGTTCCTTAGTGATGGCATAGAAGGATCGCCCGCCAAGGAAGAGTTTGTAGATGAGCCTTACGATTTTCGCCTGTTCTTCGTTGATTTCGAAGTCCTTGTCATAGCCGAGAAAGGCACTGTAGCCCACACTGGTTTTGCCCTCGGCGAACTGCTTCCGCTTGCCCCATGTGGTGTTCTCCGAGATGCTGCGGCTTTCCTCCTGAGCTAGGCTGGACATAATCGTTATAAGGAGTTCTCCGCGCGTGTCGAACGTCCAAATGTTCTCTTTCTCAAAATAGATCTCTACACCGTTTTCCTTGAGTTTGCGGACGTTCTGCAGAGAATCCACAGTGTTTCTCGCAAAGCGGCTGACCGACTTTGTAATGATGAGGTCGATCTTGCCGGCAAGGGCATCCTCGATCATTTGGTTGAAGCCGTCACGCTTCTTTGTGTTGGTTCCACTGATCCCTTCGTCCGAATACATGCCGACGAAATCCCAGTCAGCGCGGCTTTCGATGTAGTTCTTGTAATGCGCCATCTGCATTTCATAACTGGAAGCCTGTTCTTCATGGTCGGTCGAAACTCTGGCGTACCCTGCCGTCCTGCGCCGTCTTGGTTCTGCCGCAACTTCTGACCGAAACACTCTGGGAGTTGCAGGAATCACCCTCACTGTCTTTGCCATCGGTATGCGCCTCCTTCTTTGAGTTGAAATATGACCTCATCGTCGGATATGACAATCCGCTTTACGTTCTGTACGATCTTGCCCTCGTAGCAGTCACCGAACAAGGATTCTGTTGCTTCCTTGAGTTCGGATTCGGGCAGCCGTTTCAGTCGGCACTTTATGCGCGGCTGACTGCAAGACCACACTTTTGCTCCCTTCGTCCATATATCGCGCTCACACTTGCTGCCGCAGGAGGCACAGTACACTTTATTCGTGAATGGATTGCCGCCGCGCTGCCCGTTGTAGATGCGGGCAGTCTTTTTTATGCGTCCGTTGACAAGATGGAAGTCGATTCGATCACCGTAAATGACGATCTTGGACACCTTGCGCCGAAGTTTTGTGGCATCGAAATCTTCCTTCTCCATGACGGTTCTGACCGCAGCCACAAGCTCCTCTTCCTTGATTGGACGGCTGTCACAGGATTCCCTACCTTTCCGCTCTCTTGTGTTGCAGCCCCATCGCCTGTACTTCCCAGCGGTTCTTCTGCTGAAGCCGCTGCCGCAGCATCCGCATTTCACCATTCCGGAGAATGGCATCAGCACAGGATTCCGATTCACAGCCCGTTCGGCCCTCAGTTTTCGTATCTCCTGCGCCTTATCAAAGTCATCTCGGCTTATGAGCGGCTCGAATATTCCCTCCACCAGATACATGGGCAGTTCGCCTTTATTCCGCTTGCGGATATGTCCCTCACTGATGTAGTTCTTCTGCAGCGCCATTGTGCCCGTGTAGGAGATGTTGGAGAGGATGTCCTTTACCGTGGTCTGCTCTATTGGTCTCCCCTGCCGTCCTGTGATTCCGCGTCCCGCGAGAGTCTTGGCGATGGCGTATGCAGATTCTCCGGCAAGGTATCTGCGGTAAATTTCCTTGACGATCTCGCCCTCGGAAGGAACAATGCGGAACATCTCGCCGTCCCACGTGTAGCCATAAGGCGGTTTATGCCCGTTCGGAATCCCCTGTGCGAACCGCCTCCGCACGCCCCATCGGATGTTTTCACCAATGCTTCTGCTCTCTTCTTGAGCAAAGGATGCGAGCAGCGTCAAGAGCAGCTCTCCGTCCTCGGATGTGGAATCAATGTTCTCGCGCTCGAAGCGGACGGCGATCCCCTTCTCTT
>CALIBA010000076.1 GCA_938045435.1 uncultured Selenomonas sp. | reverse complement strand
TGCACTTTTTTCCGTATCAGAACCTAAAATTGCCGAAATCCGACACACGGCGGAAAATCGGAAGCGCCGCATCCCATTGTGAAGAAAAGGATCGGTGCGAGTGCAAGTCCTATGCGGCTGAATCGTTTGCTGCGGTAGAATTTCATGATAGATAATACTCCTCTGAAAGATGGTTTGCTGCTTATCGGAAAAGTTTTCATGGTGTTCAAAAAGGCAGCTGCTCTTGCCATTTGGACAGTCAGAGCATAGAGGAGAGAGCTGCTCTTGCTTGATTCTTTTTTATAAGACTGTTATGATATGTTTATATAACATAATGTAGGAAGGGGACGTGTGTCATGCAGATTGTTTTACTTTCTGGCGGCGCAGGTAAGCGTCTTTGGCCGTTGTCCAATGATCTTTATTCCAAGCAGTTTTTGCGTCTTTTGCAGCGGGAGGATGGAACACGAGAATCCATGATCCAGCGCGTTTGCCGACAAGTGCAGAGCGTTGCGCCCCATATTCCTGTGACAATTGCCACAGCACGGGAACAGACTTCGCTCATCCGTCGACAGCTTGGGGGGCGTGTAAATATCTCCATTGAACCATGCCGTCGTGATACCTTTCCGGCAATTGCTCTGGTTGCTGCCTATCTGCATGAGGTACGTGGCGTAATGCCCGATGAGGCGGTTGCCGTATGCCCTGCTGATCCCTATGTTGAAGAGGGATATTTCCACGCTGTCATACATTTGCTTCAATCAGTACAGCGAGAGGAGGCAGCTAGGCTCATCCTAATGGGGATCGAGCCAACCTATCCGAGCGAGAAGTACGGCTATATTATGCCCGCCGCACGAGCGGCAGAGAGCGCGGTGATTTCTTTTCGAGAAAAACCAGACGAACAGACGGCAGCAGCGTATATCGCGCAGGGAGCACTTTGGAACAGTGGTGTTTTTGCTTTTCGCCTTGGCTATGCACTTGAAAAAGCACAGGAGCTTTTAGGTACAGCATCCTATGAAAAGCTATTTCACCAGTATGAAGAACTGCCAAAGATTAGCTTTGACTATGCAGTTGTGGAAAAGGAGACCAGTATTGCCGTGCAGCGTTATGGCGGTACATGGCTGGACGTTGGTACGTGGAATACACTTGCACAGGTTATGCCAGAGTGTACCATTGGGCCTGTGACACTAGATGAAACCTGTGCAGATGTTCATGTTGTCAGCACACTGCCGATGCCCATCCTCTGCATGGGACTGAAGAATGCCGTTGTTGCGGCTAGTCCAGAGGGCATTCTCATCTCGGATAAGGTGCGTTCCAGTGCGATGAAACCATATGTGGAACGACTGCACACACCTGTCATGTATGCAGAAAAGTCATGGGGAGAGTTTCACATCATCGACGCAGAAACGGGGAGTCTGACGATCAAGATCACACTGAGCCCTGGACGCGCACTCAGCTATCATATGCATGAGCGCCGCGATGAGGCATGGACAGTCATTGAGGGGAATGGGTGGGTGACACTTGACGGAAATGAGTTTGCCGTCACTGAGGGACAGACCGTACGCATGCCGCGTGGCTCATTCCATACCATCCGTGCTGAAACAAAACTGAAAGTCATGGAGATCCAGGTAGGGGAAGATATTGACGCAGAAGATAAGATTGTATGGAACCCGTCACAGATACAGAAAAAATAGATATGCCCCGTCATGTGGTACTCTTTACTGTTGGAGATGTATAGATCTGCAGAGGATTAGCGCAGCAGCAGAAAAAATAGCGGATAGACGATAAAGAAGAATGCGATACTCGTTGTGAGAAACCCTGCGATGGTATAGTCCACATTGAGGTGGTAAAGTTTCGCTGCGGTAACGGAGTTGATGGCACCAGGGGTTGCGGAGAAAATGAGTATAGAGCCGAGGAGGACGGGGTCACGGACGAAAGGATAGCTCACAGCGAACATAAAGACCGGGAGGATGAAGAAGCGCAGGGCGAATAGATTGAGTGTCCACGGTGCGTATCGCCGTGCACGATGAAGATTGACGAGAGCGCCGACGGGGAGCATACCGAACCATGCACCAAAGTGAACGAGGCCCTCAAAGACGTTGCCCAAAGCGGGCGGACGTACAAATCCCAGTGCGTTTAGAGAAAGCCCTGCGACCATACCGAGAATGCTAAGTTGGCTCCATGAGAGGAGGATGCCGCGGATATTGAGGTGAATGGTTCCCGGCCCTCCATGGTTTTTGTGCTGTAAGTAGTAATATTGTGCCATGGGAAATACGGCGAGGACGAGCATGAGGGTCTGGAAGATCCCCATGATCTGCGCGTAGGCAAAGCCGCGCTCGCCGTAGAGGATAAAGGCGCAGACCCCGCCGAGGGTCGTGATGTTGGACATCATCGCATTGGCCAGGTAGGCTCCACGATCCAGAGGATTATGATAGCGGCGGATAAAGAATGCCCAGCCGATCAAACCGGGGAACACGACAATCAGAATGCCATACATCGGGATGAGTGCAAGTTCCCATGAGAGAGGGAGCGTCCAACAGCTCATAAATGCCAGCACAGTGTAAATAATGATGACATTCAGCCGAAGGATGCAGCTGATGAGGGCGTCTGAGATTTTGCCATGGTGATAGAGCAGATAGCCGACGATAAGGGGCAGGAGCAGATCGGTGAAGAGATAGACGATGCGAAAATTTGAGGTATCCAAAGAGATCAGTTCTTTCCAGTAGTTTTATGGCAAATGTTGCAGAGCAGTTTCGTCGTGTGTGATTCACGCGCTGTTTATCTATAAAACATTTCGTAGCTTTTTGATGACCTATGGTATCATTTATCCTAACACACGATACCATCAAAGTAAACTGCCATACAGGTTCAGATTCTATATGGTAAATTTGCGGGGAGATGACGCTAAAACTTCCAAATATTTTGATAGACATAACAGGAAAAGCTTTGCAGTATGGCGAATATGTTTTTAGTAGTTCTAAAGGATTTTGTTATGATTTCCGTGCCTTTCACGGAACGGAACATATACTCAGATGGACCGCATAGTTTGTGCGTTTATGAAAAGGAGGGGACATGTATGGCAGTGACAGACAAGGGCTTTGGTGCGTATGATGTGCGCGGCATCTACCCGGATGAGGTGAATGAGGAGCTTGCCTATCGTATTGGCCGGAGTTTTCCCGCGCTGTTTGGTGCAAAGAAGGTGGCCGTTGGTCATGATATTCGGCTCTCAGGAAAGAGTCTGCGCGACGCTCTTGCCAAGGGGCTCACGGAGGCGGGGTGTGATGTCGTTGACATCGGTCAGTGCGGCACGGAAATGATCTATTTTACGACAGCACATCTTGGGCTTGGCGGCGGCATTATGATCACCGCAAGCCACAACCCGAAGCAGTACAACGGCATGAAGTTCGTCCGCGCAGAGTCGCGTCCCATCTCGAGCGATACAGGGTTGAAGGACATCGCGGCGATGGCAGTAGGGGAGACGTATCCCGCACCTGCGGCAGTGCCTGGTAAGATTGCACAGGTGGATGTCCTCGACGATTATGTAAAGCACATTCTTTCCTATGTCGATGTGAGCAAGCTAAAACCGTACAAGATCGTTGTCAATACGGGCAACGGTGCGGCGGGGCCGATCATCAATGCCATGGAGAAACACCTGCCATTTGAACTGATCAAGGTCTACAATGAACCGGATGGGAATTTCCCGAATGGTGTGCCGAATCCGCTCCTCGAGGAGAACCGTGAGGCCACAGCAAAGGTCGTGCGTGAGACAGGTGCGGACTTTGGCGTGGCGTGGGACGGCGACTTTGATCGCTGTTTCCTGTTCGATGAGAAGGGCGGCTTTATCGAGGGGTACTATATGGTTGGCTTCCTCTCAGAGGCATTCCTAAAAAAGAATCATGGGGAGAGCGTGATCTACGACCCACGGCTCGTCTGGAATACGATTGAGATCGCTGAGAGCCTTGGCGGAAAGCCGGTCATGTGCAAGAGCGGACACGCATTTATTAAGGACAAGATGCGTGAGGTTAATGCGATCTATGGTGGTGAGATGAGTGCGCATCATTACTTCCGTGACTTCTCCTACTGTGACAGCGGACAGATTCCGTGGCTGCTCGTAGCAGAGCTGATGAGTGCGTCTGGGGGGAAGACGCTCTCTGCACTGATGAAGGAACGCATGGATCGCTATCCGACACTAGGTGAAATCAACAGCCAAGTGACGGATGCAAAGGCGGTCATGGATCGCATAGAGAAAAAATATGGTGCGGGCGGCAAGGTAACGAAGGTGGACGGTCTTTCGATCGAGTTCGACAAGTGGCGCTTTAATTTGCGCATGTCGAATACGGAGCCTGTCATTCGTCTCAATGTTGAGACGCGGCAGGACGTGGCATTGCTGAAGGAAAAGACGGATGAACTTCTCGCAGAGATTCGCGCTTAGGTGCAGGAAGGAGTGCATTGATGAGTCTCGTATTGAAATCCGGGTTTACCTTTGACTATGACAATCTCTACGGAGAGGGTAAGGTCACCGATGCCGACCTCGCATTTTATGCGGAGGATCTGAAGAAGGCGCATGAGGCGATGAAGGTCATGCGGCGGACAGGCTTTATCCGCGGGCATCTTTCAAAAGACGGGGAGCCGGAGAAGGTGCTTTTCTCGCAGACCCCGTATATCAAAGAGGGAAATATCAATTCACCCGCCTCGATTGCACGGCTCAAAGAGTTTGGTGTACATGCGCAAAAGAATACGGATGTTGTGATTTCGCTCGGCATTGGCGGCTCTTTCCTTGGCAACAAGGTGCTTTTTGACGTACACTGCGGCGAGTTATGGAACTCACTTTCCAATGAGCAGCGTGATAATTACCCACGCATCTATTTTAGTGGGAACAACATCGACCCACGCCGTACGGGCGACATCATCCATCATCTGAAAGATGTTGCGCAGATTAAGAAGACCCACGGCGGTCAGCCGCTGCGCATCATGCTTCTCGTCATATCGAAGTCCGGCGGTACACTCGATACTATGTCGAACTTCATGGTGATGTACGATGCCTTTACCAAGGCAGATAATATCGAGGTCGAGGTGGTTGCGGTCACCGACCCAAATGAGGAGAAGCCGACACTCCTTAAAAAACTTGCCATGGATATGGGCTGGCAGCAGTTCGCCGTACCTGATGGTGTAGGCGGGCGCTTTACCGTCTTTACCGAGGTTGGGCTGACCCTCGCTGCATGTATCGGTTTTGATATGGAGGGATTTCTTGCAGGCGCACGCGCGATGGACGAGGCGTGCCAAAGCGATGACCTCTGGCAGAATCCCGCTATGCTCAATGCAGCGTTGAAATTTGCGGCATCTGAAAAGCATGGGCGCGACATTGAGGTCATGATGCCGTACGGGGACTATCTGAAATCGGTCTCCGAGTGGTATATCCAGCTGCTCGCGGAGTCCCTTGGAAAGCAGTTCAACAAGGATGGCAAGGAGGTCTGCTATGGGCGCACACCGGTTGTTGCTGTGGGTACAACGGACATGCATGCGCAGACACAGCAGCATCAAGAAGGGAAACTCAATAAAGTTGTGCAGTTTATCCGTATCGCGCGATGGGCAGACGATCTGACGATTCCGAATGCGTTTCCATCGGTGCAGAAGCTTGCGGATATTGCGGGTGTCACGATGGGTGCTGCGCTCGAAGTGGCACGTCAGTCGAATGCGGACGCCCTTGCTTCAAACAAGCGTTACAGTGCCGTCTTTGTACTGCCGGAACTAAGTGCATACCATCTCGGGGAGCTGCTCTATCTGCTCTCGATGTCCATTGCCTATGAGGGAGAGCTGGCGAATGTTGACGCATTCGATCAGCCGGGTGTTGAGGCGTACAAGCGTATCATGGGGCCAAAGCTGCAGGCACTGAGAGGTTGAGGATATATGAGATCGGGGCTTTTGAAAGCTCTATGAGGGGAGGGGACTGCTGCATGGCGGCAGTTCCTTTTCTATGTGCTTGGAGGTCATTTTGATACAGAAATGGCAAGAGTGGCGTGCACATCTTTCTATGCACCGCGCTATCTTTGTGTGCGGCACCATACTTGGTACCATCTGCATATTCTATTTATTACAGCCCCCTTCGGACGGGACACCGCAAATACTGTATCGGGAGCAAGAGCAGGAGCCGTCTGATACAGAGATTACGGGGCTTTCGTCAGCGGCACAGCGCATGGCTATTCGCAATCCATTTTCACACGTACATGAGACGGCTGGGGAACAAATCGCTGCGCCCATGCAGGAGGTGTGCATACAGCCGTCTGCCGCCGTATCCTCTGCTTTTGCAGCGAAAGAACCGCCGCCCCCGCCGCCAAAAGAGCAGATGCACAGCATAGAGCCGCGCCTTTGCGGCATCGTTACGGATGCAGATGGCAGACGGCTCATTATCCTTGCGCGGGAGAAAGAGAGTGCCGTGCTCGGCATAGGAGAGGAGTGGCGTGGCTATACCGTCGATATGATCGCAGAAGATCATGCGGCTCTGCACAGTGCGCATGGGTCTGTTGTACTAAGACGAGAATAGGGAGAGCGATGAAACGGTATATGATAATGGGGCTGTTTGCCCTCAGCGTATTCTTGCCGGATGCAGCGGAAGCCGTCCCTGTCACCATTGACGTAACAGGGGGCGATGTGCGCTCTGTGCTGCTTGCTGTTGCCCGTATGGGACATGTTCCACTCATCGTCGATGATACTGTCACGGGGACAGTGACAGCGCACCTCACGGGAGAGCCGGAAGAACTCCTGCGGCTTGTCGCTGCCTCCCGTGGCATTCATATCGAGCAGCGCGGAGCCGTGTTTCTCGCGCTCGCAGCCGAGGCACGTGCAGAGAGTCGCCGCGTGCACATTTATCCCGTGCGCTTTGCCGATCCAGAGGCGCTTGCCGATGCTGCAAATTTATCCCTTTCCGGTGAAGGAAAACATAATATTGCGTCGAAAAGTAATGGAGAGAGAGGGAATGAGGTCTCAGATTCTGATTTTATAAAAGAGCGGCGGGTTCTTGTCGATACGGCGACGAATACATTGCTCTTTTATGGAACGGAAACTGAGGCATTTGCTGTGCGTGAAATTGTCTCGGCACTCGATGTGCAACCGCGTCAAGTATCACTTGAGGCACGCGTTGTCGCTGTTTCCAAAGATGCTGCCAAGCAGCTCGGCGTAGACTGGTCGTGGTCCTCGCTCCCACAGTATCCACGTGTTACAGAGGGCAGCGGAGGGTGGCGTGTCAGCGGGCGCAATGCCGGCAAAGAGGGAACGAGTGCCTCCGGAATCATACGCTTTGGGAGAGGCCCTGAGGGCGTCCCCTATGAGTTCTACTACACGGCAGCGATTCGCGCGCTCATTACGAGCGGGAAGGCACACATGCTTGCGCGTCCGAATGTCACAACGGTGCAGGGGCGAGAGGCCGTCATCAACATTGGGGCTGAGGTTCCTGTGCCGCGTACGACCATGTCCGATCATGTGACGACCAGCGCCATCGACTACCGCGAGGCCGGCATCATCCTGCGCTATACGCCGCGCGTTACGGAAGGCGGCGACATTGTTGCACGCGTCCATACGGAGGTCAGTACGCCGATCTATGTCGAAGAGCTCAAGGCATATCGCTTTCAAAAGCGAAGTGCCGATACCACCGTGCGGCTGCATGATGGGGAGACGATGGTGATCGGCGGACTGATTGACAGCGACGAGTCGCGCAGCATGTCCAAGATCCCCTTTTTGGGAGATCTGCCTGTCATCGGTGCATTTTTCCGCAGTGTCAAGATGAGCAAGAGCGAATCCGAACTGATGATTTTTCTCACAGCACATGTGTTGGATGAAACGTAGTCTTAGGAAAAGAGGAGATGCCAGTGCCAATTCGAATACTGCTTGCCGACGATCATGCGCTGCTCCGCCAAGGTATTAAGCGCGTGCTGAACTTTGAGGATGATCTTGAGGTTGTCGGTGAGGCGGAGGATGGGCAGGAAGCGCTTGCGCGCACGCTGATGTTAAAGCCCGATATTCTGCTGCTCGACATCAATATGCCGGGGCTTACGGGGCTAGAGGTCACAAAACAACTCAGACAGGCGCGTTCGCGCGTGAAGATCATTGCACTTACGATTCATGACAGCGACAACTATGTCCTGGAACTGCTCAAAAACGGAGCACTCGGCTACCTGCTCAAAGATGTTGAGCCGAATGTCCTTATCAAGGCCATCCACATGGTCAACGAGGGCAACCCCTTCGTCTATCCAAAGCTTGCCGAACGCCTCTTTGGCAGTCCTGCCGTCTATGGCGATGTAAGCCGCGTTGCCAAGGAGATGTGGGATGAGAGCCGCGGCGAACGCCTCACACCGCGCGAGATGGATGTGCTTGGCTGCATCGCGAAAGGATTTTCCAATCAGGACATCGGCAAGGCACTCGGGCTGAGCGAAAAGACCGTTAAAAACCACCTCACGAGTATTTTCCACAAGCTCAAGGTCAACGATCGTACCCAAGCGCTTGTCTATGTTCTTAAAAATAAAATTATTACGCTCGAATAAAAGAACGCGGTTAGAGAAGTTAGGCTCTGACCGCATTCTTTCATGCATGACAGAAGAATTTTCATTTACAAAGGTGTAGTATACCGATATAATGAGAGAGAACTTTTCTCTTTATAGAACATTACATAAAGTTTTTGCTGACACTTTTTGAAAGGAGCTGTCTATGCTGACGCGTGAGATGCTGGCCCCATATACGGAAATTGTGCTTCGTCACGATTTGTTTGAAGGGATTTCGGTGGATGCCCTGCCGGGACTTGTGCAGACACTTGGCGGCGAGATCAAGCACTATGCGGCAGGGCAGAGCATCATGCGTATGGGACGAGCCCCTATTGTGACGGGGGTGATTCTTGCAGGGGCAATCGAGGTGTCATTTTTGAATGAGAATGCCGATCAGATTGATATGAATGTATTTGAGGCCGGGCAAAGTTTTGGCGAGACGATGGAGGGCGCGGATCTTTCCTCTAGTCGGATGTTTGTCAAGGCACTCCATGAGACGACAATCCTGCGGCTCCAGTTCCGGCAGATCTACCGTCTTGCTTCCTGTCCCGACCCTCATCTCTGGCGGTTCACGCTGAATATGCTGCGGCGCATTTCGGCGAAGGGGATATTTTATCAGCACAAGATCCGCATCATGGGGCAAAAGAGTATTCGAGCCAAACTCAGCGTCTATTTCCAGTCGCTCACCTGTACGGCGGATGGACTCATGCAGCGCGATATGAACCAGACGCAGCTTGCACGGTATCTTGGTGTAGAGCGCAGTGCGCTCAGCCGTGAGATGAGCCATTTGCGTGATGAGGGAATCATTGACTATGATCGAAAGAGTGTGCGGGTATTGGATCCGGATTTTCTTGCGGTATAGGCATGGGCAGATAAAAAGTGCTCTCGCATACATATGCGAGAGCACTTTTCTGCTCCTGATGAAGGGGGCTTACACCATTTCCTCGGGGTGGAATACTGCATCGAATTTTTCAGCGGTGAGGAAGCCGAGCGCAACACATGCCTCTTTGAGGCTGATGTTCTCGTCGAATGCCTTGTGGGCGGTCTTGGCGGCATTTTCATAGCCGATGTATGGGTTGAGCGCCGTTACGAGCATGAGAGAACGGTGCAGATTCTCGTGCATCTTTTCGCGGTTTGCTGTGATCCCGACGGCACAGCGGTCGTTGAAGGATTTCAGTGAGTCGGTGAGCAGCCGCGCCGACTGGAGGAAGTCATAAATCATAACGGGCATGAACACATTCAGTTCGAAATTGCCCTGTGAGGCGGCAAAGCCGATGGCGGCATCGTTGCCCATCACCTGAACGGCGACCATGGTGACGGATTCGCATTGTGTGGGATTGACCTTGCCTGGCATGATGGAGCTGCCCGGTTCGTTTGCCGGGATGGTGATTTCACCGAGCCCGCAGCGCGGGCCTGCCGCAAGCCAGCGTACATCGTTTGCAATCTTCATCATGTTTGCTGCAAGCGCCTTTAGCCCACCATGGGCGAATACGATGGCATCCTTGCTCGTGAGAGCATGGAACTTGTTCGGTGCCGTGATGAAATGCTTGCCCGTTAGTTCACTTGCTGCTTGTGCGACAGCGGTATCAAACCCTTTCGGCGCGTTGAGCCCTGTACCGACAGCCGTGCCGCCAAGTGCGAGTTCGTGGAGGAAGGGCAGTGCTGCCTGCAGTTGTTTTTTGGTCTGTTCGAGCATGGAGAGCCAGCCGCTGATCTCCTGCGTGAAGGAGATGGGGACGGCATCCTGGAGATGCGTGCGCCCTGTCTTAACGATGCCCTCGTTTTCTTTCATCAGGCGGCGGAATGTACCGGAAAGAAGGTCGATGCTTGGGAAAAGCCCATCCTCGATTGCGATGACCGCCGCGATGTGCATTGCCGTTGGGAAGGTATCATTGGAGCTCTGCGACATATTGGCATGGTCGTTTGGGTGGAGGAGTTTCTCACCTGCAATCTCGTTGCCCCGGTTCGCGATGACTTCATTGACGTTCATATTGGACTGTGTGCCGCTGCCCGTCTGCCATACGGCGAGGGGGAAATGTGCTGCAAGCTTTCCTGCAATGATCTCATCGCAGGCTGCCTGAATGGCAGTAAGGCGTTTTTCATCGAGCTTGCCGAGCTTGTGATTTGCAATGGCGGCAGATTTTTTCAAAATGCCGAACGCATGAATGATTTCGGCAGGCATTTTTTCAATGCCAATCGGGAAGTTTTCGAAGCTGCGTTCTGTCTGTGCTGCCCAGTATTTGTCGGCAGGTACCTTGACTTCGCCAAGAGAGTCGTGTTCGATGCGGTATTCCATTCAAATCATCCTCCTCGATGAATTTTAGAAAATACTGCTCGTATTTGCAGTATTTGACAGATGATTCCCGTGGGAATCCATATATACAGTATAGCATAAATATCTGGGAATGAGAATTTTTATCTGCATATTTTTTGACAAACACTTTGCGAGAGCAGACCAATGCCCACGCCTGCCGCCGTACCGATGAGCCCTAGGACAGGGGCATAGAAAAAGAGCGCGGCTGTCTGCATGACGATCGCCGCGACGGTGAGCTGCGCGATGTTGTGCATAAAGCCGCCAGCCGCACTTATACTGATGATGGAAAGGGATGTATGCTTTTTGAGAAATACCATTGCCAAAAAGCTGCCAAGACCGCCTGCAAGACTGTAAAGCATGGGGGCAGGCCCGCCGCCAAGAAAGGAGGCCAGCAGTATGCGCAGAAGGAGGACGGTCAAAGCGTCGCGTGCATGCGGCAGAACCTCAAGTGCGATGAGTGTCGCAACAGCGGCAAGACCCAGTTTTGCACCCGGAACGGGGAGCGGCAGGGAGATCATTCCCTCCAAGAGGAACAGGATGAGGGAGAGCGTCGTGAGCAGTGCAATGCGTACACTGCGGTGAAGATCTATCATATCATTTTACTTCAATCAAGAGTTCATGTGGGAGACAGGCGATGATGTCTCCTTTTTGGCTGGCTGCGCTTGTCTTTACACAGATCTGATCGGGGCAGTCGGCTGCAATTACGGTGACGGATTCATCCTTGATGCGGATGATGTTTGTGCCGTCGTTATTTTTTAGGAAAATCTCCTCTGTGCCGCGGTGTCCCGTGAGCGGGATGTCGTAGAGCACCCTGCCGCCCTGCGTGATGATGGCATGGCGCGGCTGTGCATCACTGCCCGTGTATAAAAAGCCTGCGGCGGTGATACAGATGAGCAGCAGTGCAGCAATGAGAATACGATCATGGTTTTTCATCATGCACCTTGTCTTGACGAATGTTTCATAGACCAGTACAATAATAGCGTGCTTTTATGTGGTCAGATTCCCTGCCCCATGGTGCGCTGCCAGTAGGCAAGATCCTGCGCACTGAGCGGCAGTTCGATGGTCTGCCCGTTATCGTAGTAGAACCGCAGGCGGACGCTGCTTGCCCGGCGCAAAGCCTGAAGGCTGGCACGCGGAAATTCGATGAAGAGTTTATTTTCGTTTTTATAGAAGCTCTCTGCATCTGGGACGGGACGTGGTGTATACTTGGTTGCCGCCTTCATTTCCCAAGCGGTGCCGTCGGTGTAAAGCACGACATCCGGCATCAGCTGTGCGCTGTCATAGCGGTAGTCCCACAGGGAGAGCACTGCGCCTTCGAGCCGTCCTTCATCTGTATAGGATGCCTGAAAGTCGATGCGGGCATAGGAGGATAGATCACGCGCCGTGCGGTGGTCAATCTGATAGGTATAGGAAAGACCGAAGATGCCGATGAGGATAAAGAGTACGGCGACGATCGTGATGAACTGCCGGAAGAGTATATGCACAGGCTGCTCCTTTCGTGTGGATCGTTTTAGGTATTATAACACAGGGAGAAATACTTTGTCAGCATGGTGCAGTGATTGGTCAGTCAAAGAGGAGTGAGAGATATGGCGATTCGGCTGTTTGTGTCGGATTTGGATGGAACGATGCTGACCGATGGGAATGTGGTTTCACAGGAAAATATTGATGCAGTGCAGCATGCGGTAAAATCAGGTATCATTGTCACGATTGCGACAGGTCGTATGTACGAGGCGGCGCTCCCCGTTGTACGTGCACTCGGTGTAGATGTCCCCATCATCTCATACAACGGGGGCTTGATTAAAAGCCCCAGCGGACGTATCTATGAGGAACATACAGTGCCTGCGGCGACAGCGCACGAGATTTTTTCGTTTTGCCGCACGCGCGATTGGTATATCCAAGGGTATAGTGGCGGGCATTTGCGTTATGCTGCCCATACAGAGGAGGCTGCGTTCTATGAGAATTCCCAGAAAGTGACGGGGGAGGCCGTCGGTTGGGAAGGTCTGCTTGCACATACAGCAGGCAATTGTAAACTGCTCCTCGTAACACAGGGACGTGCAGAAACACTGCAGCGTGCAGAGGAGATTTTATCTGCCTTTGGGGAATATGTGGATGTCACACGCTCGGCCGATCGGCTCATCGAGATCGTTCCCAAGGGCGTCTCAAAGGCTTCGGCGCTGCGTGCACTCGCAGCAAAACTCGGTATCGCAATCACAGAAACCATGGCGATTGGCGATGCGTACAATGATCTGCCGATGCTGAAGGCTGCCGGCAAGAGTATTGCGATGGGCAACGCGTTCCCCGAGGTGAAGAAGGCTGCTGATTATGAAACACTTTCCTGTAAGGAGAACGGGCTTGCAGCAGCCATTTATGCCTATGTTCTCGGTATGGGAGCAGATGCGCCAGTGCCGCTTGAAAGATAAGAACAATGAAGATTAAACTCATTGCGCTCGATCTGGATGGGACGCTCCTTACATCGGATAAGATCATTACGGCGCGTACAAAGCAAACGCTTGCCAGTGCGATGGCGCAGGGGGTTGCTGTGACGATTGCAACAGGGCGTATGCTCTGTTCTGCTCTCTATTTTGCACATGTGATTGCGTCAAAGGCACCGGTGATCTGCTGCAATGGAGCATTCGTTGGCAGGGAGATCGCCACACCGGTCTTTGCACGCTATCATGATCCGGCGCTTGCGCGGCGTTTTCTCACCTTTTGTTATGAACGCAGTTGGTACGTGAACTGGTACATCGGTATGGAGATCTATGCGCCGGAGTATCGAGAGGAGTATTTCAGCGCCTACCGTACGACGGAGCAATTTTCTGTTCATGCGGTAGGGCAGAACTACCTGCCCTACACGAAAAATGTTCCGCAGTTCGTCCTGCGCGATTTGACAGCGGATATAGGGCACTATGCGAGAGAAGTGACAGAGCACTTTGGACAATCGCTTCTGCCGCAGCAGAATACAGGAACGAGCATCGACATCACACCACCTGGCATCAGTAAGGCAGTCGGCGTACAGGCGCTCGCGGATGCCATGGGGATTGGTCTTGATACGGTCATGGTTGCGGGCGATGCGGACAATGATCTTGAAATGCTCGCGATGGGCGCATTCTCGGTTGTGCCAGAGAACGGGACAAGGGAGGCAAAAGAGCGGGCATCCTTCGTGACGGCCTCGCATGATGCGGACGGGATTGCAAAGGCCATAGAAAAATACGTCCTGTGAGGTGATATAATGGAGCAGATACAAAAAAAAGCAGCGGAAAAGTTCCGCCCCGTGATCATCACGGGCATGTCAGGTGGCGGCAAGTCGCTTGCTGCGAGGTATATGGAAGATCTGGGCTTTTTCTGTGTAGATAATCTGCCGCCGGTCTTTATTCCAAAATTCATCAATCTGTGCCGTGAGACCCATGGCAAAATCAGCCGTGCGGCCATTGTCGTAGATACGCGCAGCCGCGAGTTTTTCAATGCGCTTGTGCAGGTGCTGGATCAGCTCGATGCCGGCGATGTTTCCTATGAACTCCTCTTTATTGATGCCTCGGATGAGGTGATCATACGGCGCTACAAAGAGACACGCCGCCCCCACCCGCTCGTGCACACCTCGCGCATCTCTGAGGGTGTGACGCGGGAACGCGCACAGCTTGCTCCTGTGCGTGCACGTGCAACCCATCTCATTGACACTTCGCGGCTGCGCAAGGCAGAGCTGCGTGAGCAGCTTCGGCAGCGTTATGATGCGCCGGGGAGTGTCGCAAAGCTCAGTGTTAATATTCTCTCGTTTGGGTTCAAATATGGGATTCCACTCGATGCGGATCTCGTCTTTGATGTGCGGTTTCTTCCGAATCCGTTCTATGTGGACAGTCTGCGTAAAAAGAGCGGAACCGTGCCGCAGGTGGCCTCCTACATCGAGTCATGGGAGGTCACACAAAAATTTGAACAGCATCTCGATGCGATGATCGACTTTCTTTTGCCAAATTATGCGAAAGAGGGCAAGAGCCAGCTTGTCATCGCCGTGGGCTGCACAGGCGGTATGCACCGCAGTGTTTGTATTGCAAAACATGTCTATGACCGTATCAAGGGAAACTATACGGCGCGCCTGGAGCATCGCGATCTCATGAAAAATGAGGTGCAGGAACATATGAGCGAGGGGTGAGGCCATGCATCTGATCAAGTGGCTTTACCCTGGGATGGGATTCAAGCGATGGCTGTTTGTCTTTGCACTTGGTTCTTTGTGCGTCGGGCTCGGCGTTGCGCTTATTTTCAACTATAAATATCTCGATGCCATCGAGGAAGCCCTTTTCCGCATCATC
Source organism: uncultured Selenomonas sp. (assembly GCA_938045435.1). GTDB lineage: Bacteria > Bacillota > Negativicutes > Selenomonadales > Selenomonadaceae > Centipeda. The sequence goes on along the minus strand of CALIBA010000076.1, from coordinate 8,164 downwards.
TATACATGGCAGGGAAGCTATAACTACATTTTTACAGTGATGGCAGGGGGAATTACCGCTGTTTTCGGTGTGGCTTTGATGCTTGTTGCGATGCGTCGTGTCATCCGTGCCGTGATTGCAGCGCTGATGCCAGAGGGGACATCGGCACGCCTTGTAGATCTTGTCTATGAAAAAACGCGCCTGAGCCGTGGGCCGGCTGTGACGGTGATCGGCGGCGGGCATGGGCTCTCTGTGCTGCTGCGCGGCATCAAGGAGCTGACGAGCAATGTGACGGCAGTGGTGACTGTTGCCGATGATGGTGGTTCCTCAGGACGTCTGCGCGAAGAACTTGGCATCATTCCGCCTGGGGATCTGCGCAACTGTCTTGTTGCACTCGCTGATACCGAACCGCTGATGGAAAAGCTGTTTCAGCATCGCTTTGAAGGCAGCAGCAATCTCGCGGGACACAGCTTTGGCAATCTTTTCCTTGCGGCAATGGCCGAGGTCACGGGGGATATGGAGACGGCACTCAAGGAGTCGTCTAAAGTTCTCGCAGTCAAAGGGCGCGTGCTGCCAGCCTCTAAGGAGTCTGTGCGCCTCGATGCGATCTTAGAGGACGGCACCATCGTTGAGGGAGAGTCACACATTCCGGAGGTGCCGGGGCGCATTCGCCGCGTGCAGCTGTTTCCTCCGCATGTCAGTCCCGTAGCATCAGCACTGGAGGCAATCCGCACTGCCGATGCCATTGTGCTTGGTCCTGGAAGTCTCTATACCAGTATCATGCCAAATCTCCTTGTCGATGGTGTGGCTGAGGAACTGCGCAGCAGCCGTGCGCTCAAAATCTATATCTGCAACGTCATGACGCAGCCAGGCGAAACGGATGGCTATACAGCCTCTATGCACGCCAAGGCGATTCTGCGGCACGCGGGGAGCGGTGTGATTGACTTCATGCTTGTCAACAGCACGCCTTTAGAGGAATCTCTAAGAGTGCGCTACGCTGCTGAGGGAATCTATCCCGTCGCTGTGGATGAGGAGGCGATCAATGCACTTGGGATTGGTTTTGTCCGTGCGGATATTGTCAATCAGTCTGATGCGGTGCGTCATGACCCGGATAAACTCAGTCGGAGTGTGATGCGCATGATCTATGATTTTCGGGTGCACTGATATGTCGTCATTTGCATCTGATGTGAAGAATACCCTCGCACGCGTGGATGAAGAACATCACTGCTGTCAGGCGGCAGAGCTTGCCGCACTCTTACGCATGGGTGCGACGATGGTGACAGATGAAGGACAAGGGGTTGGGCTGCGGTTTGCAGCGACGAGCGCTGCCGTTGCACGCCGTGTCATACGCCTTTTGCGCGGGATGGAGGCAGATCTTACGACTTCTGTGGCAATGGAACGTACGCCACAGCTGCGCAGACGTACGTATATCGTCAACCTGTCAGCAGGAGCGTCTGTTCGAACTCTTTTCGCCCAGCTTGGTTTTCCTGCAGGGGATATGCTGCGTATGGCAGATATGGAGCTGCTGCGCAAAAAATGCTGCCGTGCGGCGTATCTGCGCGGCGCCTTTCTCGTTGGTGGGAGCGTCAATCGCCCCGAGGCGAGCTGCCATCTTGAGCTTACGGTCAGGAGTGCTGTGATGGGACGTGCGCTCTATGCGTTGCTGCGCCGGCTGCATTTTCCTGTAGGGCTGACTGACCGGCGCGATGCCTATGTCGTCTATCTCAAGGAGGGGGACGCTGTGATGGATTTCCTTGCGCTCATCGGCGCAGAGGAAGCCGCAGAAAAAATCGAAGTTGCACGCAATATTAAGGAAGTGCGCGCACAGGTCAATCGGCTGGTCAATGTTGAGACGGCCAATCTCCAGCGGGCTGTGGATGCGGCTGCGATGCAGCTGCGCTCGATTCGCACTTTGCAGGATGCGGGGCGCCTTGGGGATCTGCCGGATGATTTGCAGGAGACAGCAAAGATGCGCCTGCTGCACCCGGAGCTCAGCATCGCAGAGCTTGCGGCACTTGTGCATATTAGTAAATCGGGAATGAGCCATCGCCTAAGGAAACTTCGGGCGTTGGCAGAGGAGGTATGATTGATTGGCGCGTTGGAGAAAATCCTCTTTTCACCAGAGGTGGCTGGTCGTTTTTGGGGCTTTTGCTGTGCTTGTAAGTCTGTTTTGTTTGTGGATCTGTACGGCACCGCAGCCGGAGGGATTTCCGATTTTAGAGTACCATATGGTCACGGAGGACCCGCGTCCAGGAGCAGAACCATATACCGTCGCACCGGAAGACTTTGCGGCACAGCTGGACCATCTCACAGCAGAAGGCTATACGACCATCACGCCGCAGGACTATGCGCGGGCACGCAAAGGCAAGCAGCAGCTTCCCGAAAAACCTGTGATCCTTTCCTTTGATGATGGCTATGAGGATAACGCGCGTGTCGTTTTGCCGATGCTTCGTGAACGCGGCATGAAGGCCGTGTTCTACATGGTGACAAATGATATTGGTCAGGACGGCTATCTCACATGGGATGATCTGCGTGCGCTTGAGCACGCAGGTATGGAAATCGGCAGTCATACGGCGAACCACCTGCCGCTTACGACACTTACACGGGAGCAGCAGAGAGATGAAGTACGGCTCTCGAAACTCCTCCTCGAATGGAATGGGATGAAAACGATATTCAGCTTTTCCTATCCGAATGGTGCCTATGATGATGAGATTGTTCAGATGCTCGCAGAGGAAATGTATCTGACGGCAGTAACGGGAGAGGCAGGGTTAAATAATTTTATGACCAATCCCTATCTCCTGCACAGAGTGAATATTCCACCGCCGCGGTTCGGCATTACGGAATTTCGTGCGCGGCTTTTCAAGGCGGAGTTGTTTGCACGCATCGCTGTGCGTACAGAGGAAGTGCGTACGTTGCTGTTTGGAGAGGCAGATAGATGAGAAAGGTACTGTCAAAGGGAATTGAGATGTATCAGAAAAGGGGAATTACTTCATGAATTTTTTTCGTAAACTTGCGGCATTTTCGCTGTCATCACTGCTTCTTGCAAATGTACAGACGGCAGATGCACGGCACAGTGCCGATGCAGCCGGGGCAACGGTCGTGCGGGAGCGGGGCGCAGGGCAGGCGAGCATTCGTGACCGTATTGCAGGGATTCTCGGGAACCAGCAAAAAGAAGAACCAGGTACACACCTGCGCACGTCACACACCATGCACCGCTGGGATGTCGAAAGTTATGATACGGGAGGAACCCTGCTCTTTTCTGACAGCCCGGAGTATGTGAAGGAGAGCGGCATTCTCTATCGTGATACGGTGACTGGCGATGCACGTGTCCTGTACTATCATCTCAATGACACGCACACCCCGAAGAAGGTGGCTGTTGTCCTTGAGACAGAGGCAGATCTTGCTGTTGTATCTGTCACCCGCGGTGCTGCGAGTACACCGAGTACAGACTATTTGCGCGTTGGAAAGGCTACACAGATCGGGTACTTTGATCCACATGAGATGAATGCGCGTATCCATGTGACAAGGGAAACACCACGCCTTTTAGCACCTGCCATGGATACGACCATTCTGCATCCTGGGGAGCTTGTCTATGGCGTCTATGACTTTCACGCAAGTGCGCCCGTTCGCGTTTCCATCATCATGTACGGCGCAGACCTCAATCCGTTTACATTTCTGCGTACGGCACGCATCCTGCCCCGTGATTCGATTGCGCTGCGTGGGACGTTCCAAGGGATGAACCGCATCATCACCTCACGCAGGATTTATCGTCCTGCTGCCGACGGCATCGTCTATTTCCCCATTGGTGACAACATCCATGACACCTATCTGTCGGGGGTGGACGCGACGGACGGGACGCGGGTTGTCAACTATGGCAACTATGGTGTACTGTACCAGATTCGTATACCGACGATGGGCAGGGAACGAACACGATACTTCCTTAGCCCGCTCGGCGGCGTTTATGCGGGAGCAGTGCGCATGCAGAGCGGACAGAATATGCGCCTCATAGAGACACCGTCCACGCGTGGGTACTTTGGCGACCAGACGCTTCCGGAGTCCGTGGATGCTGCGCATGCGCGCACAGAGGGACTGATGCTGCTGACACAAAATACAGAGCTTGCAGATCTTGGAGTCTATCCGGACTATCCGCCTGTAACATTTGAGTATTCACCACCGGGTGCTTCGAATCTGCCCGTCAACATCATCCTTATGCCGGAGCGCTAGTATTGTGGGCGGTGTACATCGCTGACGTGTTGCTGTGGCACAAAAATCCCTCCTGCTGTAGAGCTTATTCTACAACAGGAGGGATTTTCTTGCTTGTCCTCTACCTAGGGAGTAGTCCAAAGACGGCAGGAGGGGGCTATGAGATTATTTTTTTTCAGCTTTTTCTTTTGTGCGGTGTTTTGCCGCTTTTTCTTTTGTCTTTGCCTTGTCACTGCTCTTTTTTTGCTGTTGCTGTTTTGCGTAGTCCACGCCAATCCCAGCGAGTTTATGACGAATCGTCATGATGGGGTGGCGCAGCAGCATGCCGCTCCCTGCACCGCGCATGATGGTGAGGAAGTCTCGTGTGGCTTTATCCCCAAAGCACGGGGTATCACATCGGTCGCAGATGGGTTTTGTGATGCCGTATGGGCAGCGGTCGATCTTTGTGAATACTGTGGCAAGGAGCGCTGTGCAGCGCGGGCAGAGCTTGTTTGATTTTTTCTCGTGATGTTTATTGCAGTAAACGCCGAAGGTTTTTCGGATGTTTTCCTTTTCCTTCGGAATATTGTTCTTCACCTCTTGGTTTTTTCGCTTTGACAGGAAGCGTGAGAATATATTCATCTAGTTCACCTGTGCTTTCGTTTTATCGTTTATACACATATGTGTATCATCTCTCCATTTTTTCATTTTACAGAGTTTTCCTCAAAAATGCAAGCTGGAGCTTTTAAGCACCGCGTGACTTTTGTTGGGGAATGGGGTACAATAAAAGATAGAGCAGGCGCTTTAGGAGGGTGCGATGAGCAAAGGAGAGCGGCGAAAACGCAAGAAGCGGGATGATAGAATCGAGGCGCGACTGGAAGATGTACTGGATGAAAGTCGGTTGAGCAAGCTTTTAACGAATACGATTGATACCATTGAAGACAACAAGACTCAGATCTTTGAGATCTATCAGAATACGCGCACGGAAGTGGATGAGATGCAGACCCGTCTGTCTGAACTCAAGATGGGGGTTGCCGAAACCATAGAGCGTGTAGATACTCTAACGGCGCAGGAACGTAAGGCACGCCTCAGGTTGGCCGCAATCAATGAGCATATCTCTGAATATGCAGGGGATGTCATTCAAAAGGCCTATGAGGAGGTGACGCGGCTCCAGGTTACGCTCGGCATCGAGCGGGAAAAAGAACAGCAGATGCGTGTTGAGCGGGATAAGATTGAAATTCGTTTGCGCAATCTCCACACGATGGTTGTACGTGCTGAACGCATGTCTCTTGCGATTGGGTCTGTGCTCAGCTATCTTAGTACACAGGTGAGTGGGGTCATTTGGAAAATCGAAGCAGTGCAGAAGGATAAATTCATCGGTGCACGTATCATCAAGGCAACGGAGGAGGAGCGCTACCGCATTTCGCGTGAGCTTCATGATGGCCCGGCGCAGGATCTGGCGAACCTTCTCTTTATGACATCTGTTACCGAGCGGTTGATGGAGCAGGATATAGACGAGGCCAAAAAAACCTTTGGAGAGCTGCGGGAGGAGATTCGCAGCTGTTTGACGAGCGTGCGGCAAATCATCTTTGATATGCGTCCCATGGCACTTGATGATCTGGGGCTGCCGCAGGCAGTACAGCAGCTCATCGGGCTTTTCGCCCAGCGTGGAAAGCTTCATGCCACGTTCAAACTCAAGGGAGAATATTATCCGCTGCCAAAGCATGTTGAGATTGCTGTTTTTCGGATTGTGCAGGAAGCGTTGAACAACGTCGTCCATCATGCGCAGACAGATCAGGCATTTGTACGCATGCACTACACGCCGCAGGCACTTACTGTACTGATTGAGGATATGGGGGTGGGCTTTAATGTCAACCGCCTGCGTGCGGGTACAGGAGAGGCGATGGATGATGGACAGGATGCTGCCGATATGGAGGCATTGCGCCAGCGGAGCGGGCGGCATTTCGGCGTCATCGGGATGGAGGAGCGTGCAAAGATCATTGGCGCTGCGATGCAGATCCTCTCCTCGCCGCGCAAGGGGACGAAGGTACATTTGCGTGTGCAGAACCGCATGGTGAAAGACTTATGAACGCGCCACTTGCACAGGCGGTTCTTTCCTATGCCGCACAGGAGATTCTCCCCCTGCATACGCCTGGACATAAAGGGGGGCGCGGTGCACATCCGCTTTTGCGTTCGTTTTTTACAGATATAGGGATGTCTGCTGATGTATCTTTGACAGAGGAACTCGATGATCTTCACGCACCGACGGGATGTATTCGTGCGGCACAGGAACTGGCGGCACAGCTCTATGGGGCAGATGCGGCATACTTCATGGTGAACGGGACGACGGGCGCCATTCATGCAATGCTGATGGCTGCACTTTCACCCGGAGATACATTGCTCGTGCCGCGCAACGCACACCGCTCCATCGTGGGCGGGCTGATTCTCACGGGCGTTCGCCCTGTCTATATGCAGCCGGAAATTGACCTGCGGCTCGGGATTGCGATGGGGGTTTCGCTGCGGGAAGTGCAGCGTGCTGTCCATGCACATCCGGAGGCGCGTGCGGCACTTCTCATCTACCCCACCTATTATGGTGTGGCGACAGAACTTCCTCAGATTGCAGACTTTTTGCATACACGGGATATGCTTGTGCTCGTCGATGGTGCACATGGAGCGCACTTCCCGTTCGCTCAGGAGCTGCCGCCATCTGCAATGGAGGCAGGAGCGGATCTTTCAGCAGAGAGCACGCACAAATTGCTCGGCTCTCTTACCCAGACTTCTGTCCTGCTCGCGCGTGCAGGGGGCGTTGCTCCGGAACGCATACGCGCGGCGTCTGCACTCCTTCAGACGACAAGCCCCAATGAGGTCTTGCTCGCCTCGCTCGATGCAGCGCGTTTACAGATGGCAGAGGAGGGGCGGGAACGCCTTGCTGCTGCGATTCTCCTTGCACAGGAGCTGCGCCGCAAAATCAATGAGATTCCGGGGCTCTGGTCGTTTGGCGGGGAATATATGGGAGCGCCCGGTATGGCCGCGCTTGACCCGACAAAGATGACCGTACAGGTCATGGGACTGGGGCTTACGGGATTTTCTGCAGAACATGTACTGCGTGATGCGCATAGGGTTGCCTGTGAGCTTTCAGATGCACGCAATGTACTCTTTCTCCTTTCCTATGCAGACGGACGCAGGGAGATGACGCGTCTGCTTGCGGCGCTGCGAGATATGGCGGGGCGCTATGCTCCCATGTGTACTTCGCGTGGGGTGGAGACGGCGTCGTTTCTTAGGCTTCCTCCGCTCCCGCAGACGGCCTGCACGCCGCGGGAGGCATATTTTGCACGTAGTACATGTGTCGCAGTGGAATGTGCAGCGGGGCACACGGCAAAAGAGACCATCATGTTCTATCCGCCGGGGATTCCTGTGCTCGCCCCCGGCGATGTGATCAGTGAGGAGACGCTTTCCTATCTGCGTGCGATGCAGCGGCTTGGTGCGCGTGTCGTCGGGCCGGCAGATACATCTCTTAAAACCATTCAAGTGATTGCGGAAGGATAAATATGCCCAAAGGGAAACTTTTTATCATTGAAGCCGGAGACGGCTCCGGCAAAGAGACGCAGACGCGCCTCCTCTCAGAGCGGCTCCTGCATGAGGGGCATCACGTTATCCCCGTGAGTTTTCCGGACTATGCATCGGATTCCTCGATGCTCGTGCGGATGTATTTGCGCGGCGATTTCGGGGCACAGGCAGAGGATGTGAATGCCTATGCTGCGGCTGCGTTTTTCGCCGTTGACCGTTATGCTTCCTATCGGATGAAGTGGGGGCAGGCATATGAGCATGGCGCCATTATCCTTGCTGACCGCTATACAACATCCAATATGGCACATCAAGCGGTGAAACTTACGGATGCAGGGGAGCGCGACGCGTATTTCGATTGGCTCTATGACTTTGAGTTTCAAAAGATGAGGCTTCCCGTGCCGGATGCCGTGTTTTTTCTCGATATGGAGCCGGATGC
>CALIBA010000075.1 GCA_938045435.1 uncultured Selenomonas sp. | reverse complement strand
AAAAGATGGACTGTTGCACAAAGATAAATTTACCTTCGTGCAACAGTCCCTTTTCCAGTTCTTTCATATTATATTATGATGCGCCGGTGCTACGGTGTCGCGGGCGTTTCCTCACTGACCGCCGCGCGGCGGATCATGTCACCCGCACGCATATCGGCGGCGAGCGCCTCTTTGTGCGCGGTTTCCGCGGCGGCAAAGGGCTCGGGTGCGCCGCTCAAAAGCCCCTGCACGTAGCTCTCATAGGCGCGGATGAACGCCTCTGTCGCCTCCTTTCGCTGCGCGGCAAGACGGCGTGCCCCGGCAGGGACATCCACGGCATCGAGTTCCCCTTGGTATTTTTTGAGCAGGGGAATCATATCCTCTTGGAGCAATTGGACGAGTGCTGTGCTATGGCGCGTGGTATAGGAGGCGCGGCTGGTCTTCGTCCATGCGCCAAAGTCCCGCTGCATCGAGCGAAAGACCCCGTTGTAGCGGTCAACGATGGGACGCGTCGCCTCAATATAGCGCATCAGATCCGCGCCCTGCGCCGTCTGCACCGCATCGAGATAGGCGCGGTAGTTCATGATGCGGACGATATGCCAGCCCTCCGGGCCCTTTTCCATGCGCAGCTGCAAGGGGAACTCAAGCCCCGTATCCTCCTCGCGCACGGCGATAACCGCCATCGCACCGCTTCCGTCCCGCACCGCATTCTGCACGGAAAGCAGCGTCGTGGTGCGCAGACAACTGTAATCGAGCAGATATTCGTAGTCGATGCCAAGCTGGCGCCCCTTGAGCATATCAACGCCCGTCGGCAGCGCAAACGTCCCATCCCGCACGCCGCTCTCAAGGCTCCTTTGCAGCCCCTCGGTCACGGCAGGTTTCACGTTCTCGTAGAATTTTCCGGCGCGGCTGCGCTCCTCCTCTTTGAGGTTCGCATCGTGTGCAAAGAGCATATAGGTGAGATCGTCATAGCCAAAAGAGCAGACCGAGACCACATCCACGCGGCGCGCAAAAAGCTCCATATCATGTGTTTCAAGCGCCTTTGCCGCCTGCTCCAGCGCGTATGCGGGGCGCTGTATATAAAACCCAAGGTACCACGCGAGCGCGGCAACCGTGAGGAGAATGATCCCCGCCGCCAAATAAAATTTCTGCCGGCGCACTTTCCTGCGCCGCGCAACATAGACCCGCCATGCAAACGATTGTCCCCCTGTAAGCTGCACCGCCCGCCTCCTTTCAGAATACAAACGCACTTATTATAGCATTGAATCCCCTCTACATGCAAATGTTCAAACATCTTGGCTCTTTGTCAGATGTTACGGAAAATCTGAACCCCCCGTACGATGCTCCTAAGCAAACCTTAGTGGA
>CALIBA010000074.1 GCA_938045435.1 uncultured Selenomonas sp. | reverse complement strand
GAGAGGACTGTTTGCCAACATAGATACGCTCCGCACCCATCGGAACATAGGAGAGAATACTTTCATCGGCAAGATGATCATAAACAACAACATCTGCCTGCTTGAGGCACTGCATCGCTCCAACCGTAAGGAGCCTTGGATCACCCGGCCCTGCACCAACAAGAAACACTTTTCCATTCATACGATAATTCCAATCTCTTTCAAAATCTCACGACCGCCAGAATCTAGGAGTTCTTCGGCAAGTGCTGTTCCAATCTGTTCCGCCCTGTTAACTGCGCCCGAACTGCGGGAGCGGCAGACCTGCATACCATCCACAGATGCAATCATTGCATCGACATGTATCTGCCCACCCTCACCAGCCTCGGCATACACACCTACTGGAATCTGACAGCCCCCTTCGACACGGCGCAAAAATGCGCGCTCAGCCGTTGCCGCTGCCGCCATATCCATATCATGGAGGACGCTGATTTTCTCTCGTATCACCGTATCCATCCTGCGGCATTCAATAGCGAGTGCCCCCTGCCCCACAGCCGGCAGCATCATCGCACGTGGGAGAACAGAACGAATGCGCTCTGAGAGGTCAAGACGCTTGAGTCCTGCGGCAGCAAGCACTATCGCATCAAATTCTCCGGCATCGAGTTTTGACAGACGCGTATGAACATTACCGCGCAAATCAAGCAGCTCCAGATCTGGGCGGACAGCTAGAAGTTGCGCCCGCCGCCGTAGACTCGATGTACCAACACGTGCGCCCTGCGGCAAGGCCTCCAGTGATTCATACTTTTGACTGACGAATGCATCCCCAGGATCAAGCCGCTCTGTAATGACGCCAATCATAAGGCCCTCCGGAACCTCAACGGGCATATCTTTAAGACTATGCACGGCAATGTCAATATCCCCTGCAAGCATCGCCTGTTCGAGTTCCTTTGTAAACAGCCCTTTGCCGCCAATTTTTGCAAGTGGCGCATCAAGCAGTCGATCCCCCTTTGTCGTCATTTTCTTCAGCTCGATGCGGCAGTTGGAATGATGTCTTTCAAGAGCAGCCGCAACATACTCCGCCTGCCATAATGCCAGTTTACTCGCGCGCGTACCGATAATGATTGTGTCGCTGTTCACTTGAACCAGTCTCTCCCATCACATCCAACTTAAAGAGTGAGCGCATCGCCGCAATGTAAAATTCCTCATCTGCCGTACCTGCTGATGAACGCAGTTTCATCATCGGTATGCGCAGAATTTTGCGTACAATCATGCGGCTCATATGCTCCATCTGCCGTTCTTCTTCCTCAGACAGCCCTGGAAGCTTTGCGCTCACACGCTTAATCTCGCGCTCACGAATGCGTTCACAGCGCCCAGAGAGCAGCGCCATAAGAGGTTGGAAAGAAAGATATTTGAACCTCTCTAAGAGAGATGCAACCTCTTCCTCTACAATACGCTCTGCCTTCACCGCTTCCGCTTGCCGTTCCCCAAGATGCTCATCAACCACTGCTTCCAATGCGTCAATGTTATAAAGCTCTACCCCTTTGATCCCCGCAACCTCTGGATCCACATCCCGCGGAACAGCAATATCAATGAAGAAGATTTTGTGCCCATGGCGGCGTGCCATGAGGCGCCGTGCCTCCCAAGCCTTGATGACGTAATGTGGAGCACCCGTCGATGTCACAACAACATCCACATGCACGGCATAGTCCATTGCTTGATCAAACGGAATGGCCTTTCCTCCAATGCGTTCTGCCAGCTTTTCTGCACGCACAACATGACGATTAGCTACAAAAATCGTTTCAATCCCATGAGAACGCAAATGTTCCGCCGTAAGCTCTGCCATCTTTCCCGCACCGAAGATGAGCGCACTGCGTCCACCAAGACCGCCAAGAGAAGCCGCTGCAAGTTCTACTGCCGCGTAGCTGACGGATACGGAACGATATGCAATGCGCGTTTCTGCGCGTACACGCTTGCCCGTTGCAATCGCTCGATGAAAAAGGAGATTGAGCACCGTGCTCGTCGCGCCAGCCTCACGAGCAAGTGCATACGCCTCCTTCACCTGTGAGAGAATCTGACCTTCTCCTAGTATGAGCGAATCAAGGCTCGACGAAACGCGAAAGAGATGCTCAATCGCCGCATCATCCACATAGGTATAGAGATATTCATCAAGATTCTCCCCACCCTGTGTCAAATCATCAAGGAATTGCCGCAGAGCCTCTCCGCCGTGTGCCTCATCCTCTGCGGCGGCATAGAGTTCAGTACGGTTGCATGTCGAAAGAACAACCAATCCGTTTAGTCCGTCATACTCCCCTAGATTCGACAGCCCAGAGCGCAATTCCTCACGTGAAAATGAAACCCGCTCACGCACCTCCACAGGAGCTGTCCTATGATTAAGCCCCAACGCCAAGAGCTGCATTTCGTAACTCAACCTCCGCTTTCTCTAACTCTCCATTGCGAACCATATCCAAAACATCTGCCCGCATGGCAGCCCGCCAAAAAGCCGTGCGCTCCCTACTTGACGAAAGTTCCTGCTGCATTTGCATGCGCAGCTTTCCAACACGTTCCAACCATATACCAAAGGCCGGCGGATAGCATTGCTCAAGCTCCATCCGCAGGCTGCGTGAAAGCGCCGGACTTGCGCCGCCTGTCGAAACAGTAAGCAAAAGATCCCCACGACGCACACACGATGGTACTTGAAACGTAGAGCCTAGCGCATCATCAGCAACATTGACAAGCATCCCCATGGCACGGGCATCAGCAGCAGCTGCTGTGTTCACCGCTCGAATATCTGTCGCAGCAAAGACAAGAAATGCACCGCTTAGCATCTCACGCGCATAACGCATCCGCTTCCAATCAATACGTCCCATTTCCGCAAGCTGCTGCAAAGCATGCGTTGCCTCCGGTGCAACTACACGTATCAATACGTCTGTCGAGGTACAAAGAAGACCATTTACCTTGCGCTCCGCCACTACACCCCCACCAACAACGACCACAAGCTGGCCTGTTAAATCAATATTCAGCGGATATAACAAGATCTGTGCCCCCATACATAAGAAATATGAATCCTATTCACGTTCATTTATTATACCGCAATCTATCGCAAAAAAAAAGAGGAGCAAGCATAATCTCCTCTCTTTATAGTGGTTATCAACTGGCAAATAATAGTACACTCCGTCGTATTTCTATCGGAAAGATACACGCATTTAAGAAGTCCACCGGGGCATGCAAACATACGAACGCTTGCGTAATGAAGCCTTTGCGCAAAGGGCGCTAGCTGTCCGTAACATTTGACATAGAGGCTCAAATAATCATTTTCCCAAATTGCTCTAACTGCGGATAATCCGTCATATCAATACCAAGTGGCGTCACGGCAATAAGTCCATGCTCGATCGCATAAATATCCGTCCCCATACTCTTATCTGTATCAGATATTTCCCCCGCTGCCTTATAGTGAATACGTCCATCATGCTCTATGCGCTGAAAGGTATTGATATAGTCACGCACACCCTGCCGACAGAATACAAACTGCGGTTCCTTCCCTGCCAGCATCTGTGGAAAATTGATGTTGAAAAGAAAAGGATGTTGATCGCGCGCAACGAGTTTTTCCATAAAAGGTTCAAAGTATGCTGCCGCCTCATCAAAAGAGATATGACTGCCATCAAACAGTGAAAGTGCGAAAGACGGAATCCCGTGAAAGAGCCCTTCAAATGCCCCGCCCACAGTTCCGGAGTATATGACATCTGTGCCAAGATTCACTCCATGGTTGATCCCTGAGAGCACAACATCTGGCGGTTCTTTTGCAATTGCATCCAGATAGATCTTTGCGCAGTCTGCCGGAGTTCCATCAATGGCCCACGCAGCAGCTCCATATTCTGCTGTAAAACTCTCGTCACATATCACCTCAATCGCACGGCCTATTGTAAGCGCATGCGATGTGCCACTCTGCTGATGCATAGGAGCAGCGACCGTCACGCTGTGCCGCTCTGCAAGCCGCTGCGTTAAGGCACGCAAGCCCTTTGCTGCAATGCCATCATCGTTTACTATTAGGATATTCA
>CALIBA010000073.1 GCA_938045435.1 uncultured Selenomonas sp. | reverse complement strand
GGAATGCCTCCTCACCAAAGACCGCGGCAAGTTCCTGCTGCTCCTCGATCTTCTTTTTGTCAAAGATTCTGCCGAGCTCGTTGAGTGCATTCTCTGTGTCACGACTGAGAGCAGAGCCTGCATCTTGGTATTTTGTCAAACTTGAAGGACTTTTTGATTTTCATTATTCCAATATATTTATTGTACATTTAACGTACCTTTTCTCCATTCGCTTAATGTTATTTCTGCAATGAAGCCTAAGTTTTCCCGTTCTTTTGCAAGGCTTTCTAAACATTTTTCTGCTTGGGGAGAGAAAAAATTCAATAATGATACAGCAGCATTTAAGCGTACATAACCGCTAGGATGATCTAAAAAAGATAAAAGTCGTAGCTTTCCATCCTTAGTTTCCTTTATTTGACTCTCAATAGTCCTGATCTTTTTATATAATACATTAGCTTTGCGTGAATTCCCCCCGCTTGCAATATACTCTCCCCATTGTTCACATATTTTTTCGTAGTATAAAATTAAATCAGAAGTCTTTTTCATGGGTGCATCCCTTTCTACTGTAAATATTTACTCAAATGGTTTAAATACCCATCTTCCATGATCCAATGTCATTGTACCAAATTTCTCTAATTGCCTTTTCCCGAACTCAAATTGTTCTTCAAAAGTTTTTGTTGACAACCAGTCTCGTACAGTTTTTCCTCCTGTAAAAGGCTGAATTGAAGAGTATATACTGCTTATTTTTGCATGGATACTTCCTTTTCCGCTTGGCAAAGCAACAACATTGCCTACGTTATGAATCTGTTCAGGGGAAAATCCGGCTCTATTGGATTTGATTTGTGATTGCTCGACAATATGATGCCATTGCATATTCTCGCCTGCAGGTTCTAAATATCCTTTCAATGCAGTAAAACTGTCAAATCCTTTATTTGTCGTCCCTGGTGGAAAAAGATTTTTTTCGACCTCTTTGGGATGCGAGCCGAACTGTGGGATATCCACGTCATTGGGCGTTTTCTTTGGTACTTGTGAAGGCACACCTTTTTCAAAGGGACTAACTCCTCTGAAACCTTTGATTTCTTTTAACCCTTTTCCAAATTTCATAAAGGGGATGGCTGATATCGCTGCCCACCCGGCAGCTTCATGGTCTCCTTCCAGATAGAATAAGGCAGCATCTACGCCTGCAGCAAAAGTTCCGATCAGTCCAAAGTAGCCTGCATAATCAAATATAGTATGCAATGATGATGATACTGTCACAGAAGGTGTTCGATAAACAGGAAGTCCATCTTTAATGGAGACATAGCCTGAATAATCTTCGTTAAGGAAATCAACCATTCTCGTTTCTGGAATAATTCCTGCACGAGTCCATTCAGCTATTTTTGCCGCTTCTTCTTCCTCCTGTTCTTTATCTTTTCTCTCATACTCTTCATAGATTGCTTTTCGTTCCTCATCCGTCTTCGCTTCTTTCATACGACGCTGCATTTCGTTGTAGTCAGGTGTGCTCAGAAGGTTCCACTTTGTCCCACTCGCCGCTGCAGATGCTCCTGCAGCGGCACTTCCTCCGGCGACTTTCGCCGCAGTGGCGCCAATGATGGCGCTGACGATTTGCGCTGTGCCGGGGTCTAGTCCTTTGAGGCTGTTGATCAGTGCTTCGTTCAGAGCTCCAGCTACGGCACCTGAGGTGAAACCTGCTCCTGTGATCCGACTCATGAGTCCGGCGATGGCGGCATGAACAATTATCTTTCGTCCGCTCCCATCGTCCTTCATGTTGTGGGCGAGACGGAATGCCTCCTCACCGAAGACAGCCGCAAGCTCCTGCTGCTCCTCGATCTTCTTCTTGTCAAAGATTCGGCCAAGCTTATTGAGCGCGTTCTCTGTGTCACGGCTCAGTGCCGAGATGTCCTGCGTCGGATTCTCCCTGATGTCGATGGTGCCGGGAGCAATGGCAGACGTTGTCGTGCTGCTCGCATTGCCCTTGACCGGCATGGAGATATTCGGCGCAAGACCTTTGGTGTTGTAGACTTTATCTTTCTCGGCCTTCGTCATATTTTCGTAGTTGCCGTACTTATGGTAGGCGGCACCGATGCTCTTTGCACTGTAATCCGCCTCATTCTCCAGATCGCTGAAGGAGAGTGTGCCGGTAGAGAGTTTGTTCTTGTCCGCTGTTGCCTTACTTGCGATGAGTGCGCCCTTCAGATCGGTATTCTTCCCGACCAAGAGATCAAAGCCGCCGGTTCCGGCAAAGATGCCCGCCTGATCTCTTGCACTCCTGTAGTGGGAGTTGATCGTTCCTTTGCTGAAGGATCCGCCGATGTTGGGCTTGGCGAAGGAGCGGGTGGTGGTCTCTATGGATTCTTTATTCGGCCCCGTGGTCTTGGTTTTCGTCATGTTGACGTTCCAAGAAATCCCAAAGCCCGTGGAGGTATTCTGCTCCTCATAGGTCTCTTTCTCATGGAGGGTCTCAATGCTGAGGTTCCCGCCGACTCTTGCGGTGACCTTGTCGCCCTGCACCTTGCTCCCGATGATGTCCGTATCCTTGCCGGAGACAATAACTGCATTGTCCTCTGCACGGACGAGGGCAGGGGAGAGCCTTCAAAATCAGCCTTCTTGTGATGATTCCCCATAGATTCTCAAAAAGGCGTCTGTCATATCTTCGCACATCTGGAATGCTATTGTGAGAATTTCATGCAGATCTTCGTAATTACGGAAATTTGGCAGACGATTTCCATTTCCCAAATTCAGCAGTTCATGTTCTAAATTAGGGAAAGATCCTCCAGCATAATACTTATTATCCTTCATAACGTACCACATCAATTCGGCAATACCATACTTTATACATATATGATATCTAAATTCGTATATGTTGCTCTTTTTTTTTGCTTGAAAAAAATCCTCTCTTTTCCTATATTTTACTGCCGCATAACCTATATCTTGAAGCATTTTCAAGACATATTGATTATCGTAGTCTTCAAAACTCTCTTTTAGATCAAAAGAATACTGCATGCGGAGAGCTTGATATCTCTCTGCAAAACGAATACTATTTAATACTTCTACCATCTGGTTATCCATGCGTTATTCCTCCCTAAAGCGGATCTCAACTTCATAGCGCTTCTTTCTTATTTTTTAATTTCCTTAAAAGGCGTTTATGTTAGCTGTATCTTGTTTGCAAGAGATAGACAGAATGATTTGTTATTTATGTCATATAACATCAATTCTGTTTGATTTTTACTATATTTCCAATCGACAATTATATCAAAATTTTTATCCCATATTATTTGCCCGTTGAAATCAAGTATGTACACATTAACTTCACAAATAATACAAATCTTCCTTTCTTTACGTAATATTGTTATATCGAAAATTTGAGAATCAAGAAAAAGAAGCCAACATACCTTCTTTCTTATTTGATAAATTCTAGAATCTACCCCAATAAAGAGATATTCGTTATCCGACTCAAATAATGGGGCAATTCCATGGTCTTCACTGAATATGGCTATTGGTGGTAGAGCATCATATTCGACTACATAGTATTTATAAGGATCATCTTTTTTTGTATCTAATAACATGCCATCTTTCTTTGTTATATAATCTTGTGCTTCACATTTAGATTCCATTTCATATAGAATATATTCATTTGTGGACTTTTTTTCTTTCATAATATTTTCTCCATAATTAGCTTAGCAATTTACATTCTACTCGTTTGAACTATTTACTCCCAAGGATTTTAACTGTAATTAGTTTTTCTCCATCCCATATTGTTTCCATTTTTAATACTCCCTGAGGACCAACCAGAAGAGATTCTCTTAATGTCCTTCCGTCTCGTAAACTCTCTTTTATGGATGTTTTATCATTTAGTGTACGAGATAGAGCATCCAAAATAATTTTTCTTCCGTTTTCATTATCGTAGATGCCAATACTGTTCACCTTTCTTTGAAGGTCAACAGAACGTTGTATGTTATGAAGGTTTCCAGTTGCCTTTCCAAAGACATACTCTAGTTTGTTTCCTACCTGTGGAATATGCAACAGTGTGGTTTTTTCTGCGTTTTTAAATACTGATGCCCACTTCGATAACTTAGATAGTTTTGCTACTTTTCCAACATTGCCTGCAGGAATGAGGATAGAGAGTATATTTACAGTAAGGTGTCCAAGTTCACGACCTCGCTCAACTTGAGATCCGTGGACGACATTGTGTACAATATCGGACCACTCGTTTAGTTTTGCTTCCCCGATTTCTGATGCAAGGGTAGGATCTTCTTTAACAGCTTTTATCAAATCCACGAGATTGATTGCAATATCAAATGGATTTTGTACCATTTCTTTGAGATCGTCTACATATTCACTTCCTCCATCTTTTATGCCCTGCCAATAACCATCAATGAAGCGAAGCTTTTTTCCTTGAAACGGTTGTGTTTTTGATGAGACGTCAGATGAGACAGGGTGCAGATTAAGTTCTTCTCGTAGCTTTGAATTTCCACCAATAAAAACAACTTTTCCGTTTTGGTCTAGCTCAATGGAAGTATAGTCGCCATCAATTTTCAATAGACCATCCGGAGATACATCGGTAGAGACAATTTTGTAGTCTTGACCGTTTCCAGAACCATCTTCATCATCTTTCCAAATGTACATTCCCTCTTCAGGTTTTTCGATTTCGTCCTCGTTGCCACTAGCCTTATCATAACGGTAATATTTTCCATCACGATAGACAACCTCTCCGTCAAACCGTCGTCTATGCCCGTGTGCATTATAATGAACGGCATAGACTGCCGTTTCGGCAGAGGTGCGCGCGTCTCGATTTAACAGTTTTGCTGTTGCTCCGGCAATGAAAGCGGTAGCAAGAAGTTGTAGATTATCGTCGGGGATTTTTGCAATCTCTTTGGCAAAGAGATCGTGTACTATGCTACCTGTCGCACCAGACAGCGCGTCTTTTCCTCCAAAGGAGGCGGCAATTCCGCTTCCAAGAGCACGCAAAAGAGTTATATTGATACTTCCTTCAGCCCATTTCTTTCGTTCTTCTGGGGCTTTGGCTCTCTCCTGCATCCGCTGGGAAAAATCACCGATTTCTTGGTTCAGAAGACGTGAGAAGGTTTCCGCCAATTCTTTTTGTTCATTGACATCTTCTCTAGAGAAAATTTGGTCTAGGGCGTTCAGTGTATTTTCTGTACTGCGAAGAACTTTATTAAGTGCATCACTGTCGCCTGCGTGGACAATGACCGTCCCCGGTGCGATTGCACTCTGTGTTGTTGTAGAAGCATTATTGCTAATAGTAATGCCAGGGATTGGCGTAATGGTCAATGTATTATGTGGACGAAGTTCATTGTTTTCGATTTTATACTTCGTCGTTGTTGTAAGCCCTGTTTCAAAACTGCTTGCACTGTAATCCGCTTCATTATGGAGGTCACTAAAGGAGAGAGTACCCGTTGAGAGACGATTTTTGTCAGCACTTGCCTCGCTCGCGATCACGCCGCCCTTAAGGTCGGTATTCTTTTCGACGTAGATATCAAAGCCCTTGCTCCCGGCAAAGAATCCTGCCTGATCGCGTGCACTGCGATAGTGGGAGTCGATATTTCCTTTGTTCCAAGATCCGCTGAATGTGGGCTTGGAGAAGGAACGAAGCGTTTCTATCTTCGTATCTCCGTTGGTGTCCGTCGTTTCCTTTTTTGTTTGGTTGACATTCCAAGAGATGCCAAAGCCTGCAGAGGTATTCTGCTCCTCATAGAACTCTTTCTCCTGGAGTGTCTCAATATTGAGGTTCCCGCCGACTCTTGCCGTGACCTTGTCTCCCTGCACCT
>CALIBA010000072.1 GCA_938045435.1 uncultured Selenomonas sp. | reverse complement strand
TGTGAGTTCTTAT
This sequence comes from uncultured Selenomonas sp., assembly GCA_938045435.1. Taxonomy (GTDB): domain Bacteria; phylum Bacillota; class Negativicutes; order Selenomonadales; family Selenomonadaceae; genus Centipeda. The sequence continues at coordinate 5,132 of CALIBA010000072.1, read as the reverse complement.
TGAGGAGCTTTGCAATAAGCCCCGGATTCTGCTTTTTCATCAGACTTCCCCCTCCATCTCAAGGAGTTCCTTCAGAAATCGTACAAGGTCAAGTGCAAAGCCACATGTCGGCGAATATTCATAGATACTCCTGTGTTCCTCTGCCGATGCTTCCGGCTTATCCTTCGTATAGCGGATGCGTGTTGTAAACAACGGAATATCCTTGCGCATTTTTGCAAGAACACGGAAGCCGTGCGGCGTGGGGGAGAACTTATTGAGAAGACACCCACGAAAATGCAGTGCGGGATTGTAGTCTGCTTTGATTGCTTCAATGTACGTAATCATCTGTTCGACGCCACGAATACCGTACAGATCAGGTGTCGTCACAATGATTACGTCATCGCTGGCCGTCAATGCGTTGATAACAGAAGCGTTAATCGTCGGGGGATTATCAATCAGGCAAATATCATATTCGCCATCGATGCTACGCAGCGCATTTCCAAGAATGGATTGCTGTACGATGTTCTCGTCCTTGATAACCGTCACATTGGCGTCAAGCAACCGTTCATCACTAGGGAGAAGATCGATTGCCGGATACCTGGTCGATGCGATTGCGGCACGGATCGGCAGTGTACCGGTCAAGACATCGGCAATCGTCCGCTCCGGATGCACGTCAAAAAACTGCGTCGCATTGCCTTGATCGTCGTTATCGACAACCAGAACACGCAGATCGCAGCTCTGTGCAAGAGCATAGGCAAGATTGACCGTAATCGTCGTCTTGCCTACGCCGCCCTTTTTGTTGATGAGGGATATGGTTTTCATAAAAATCAGTCCTTTCGCTATTGTTCCTATTGCGAAAGTCTGCTATACTCAGATGAGCGATGATCTGTTTCGTGCAGACTTTCATCAAAATGCTGTCAGTGTCCGCTGGCAGCATTTTTCTTTTGGGGCTGAATGGGATTGTGCTCTGTGTTCCTCTAGCATATCTTTATCAGTGCGTCCTTAAGGCAGTTCCGCTCCTGCTGAAGGGGATTGTGCTCTGTGTTCCTCTAGCATATCAGAGAAACAACACCCAAAAATCCTATGATTTTTCACTTTAGCTGATCCCCCCATATATCAAGCACATCTGTGCCGAGGCATTCAGCTATTTTCATAGCAACCAAAGTTGACGGAATCTCCGGCTCCACATCATCCTCATATTTGACATACAGATGAAACGGAATGCCAATCGATTCTATGACCTCTCGCTGTGACAGTTTCTTTCGTGCCCGAATCTGCCGCAGACGGTTTCCAATACGACGCTGGAAGGAAGCAAGAAAAGGACTCTCCTCTACAAACGTCTTCCCGCAATCGTGGCAACGATAGCGTCGCCGATTGTAAACGTATCTCTTAGTCGCCCCCGGGATTCCACGCAGCACCTGTGGACGGTACTGATGCACACCGATACGGGACGAGCTGCAAAAGGGGCAGATGATATGCCCCGGATGCGGCAGATGAAAATGTACCTCTCCAGCCGTCACGCTCTCCACACAACCATCAGGGAGTCTATCAACATAGTTGACAAACTCCGTGGGCTTTATCATATTCTCACCTCTTTCCGGGCAAAAAAATAAATGCTGTGAAGATACAATTTGTATCTCCACAACATTTATTATAGAGCCATTATAAAAGGTAACTGACTGTAGTGCATCCACAAAAGGAGCTGCTCCTTTCGTTTGCCTCAAGCCTCATGCATATCTTCTTTGACGCATTGCTTCATAAAGGACAGCAGATGCAGCCGCAGAAACATTTAAAGACTCTGCACCACCGTACATGGGAATATGAATCCCCTGCCCTGCTGCAATCAGTGAATCTGAAACGCCATTTGCCTCATTGCCAAATACAAAAATACAAGGGCGGGAAAGATCAACTGAAAAATACGTACAGGACATCGAATGACATACCGTAACGTAAAGAGCAAGCTCTCTTTGTCTGGAAAAATGAATCAATTCATCCTCCGTAATGTCCGTGATAAAGGGAACATGAAAGAGAGCGCCCATTGTGGCACGCACGACCTTGCCACTATAAACATCCGCTGTTCCACGCAGAAGGATGACGCCCGAAATACCAACCGCATCGGCTGTCCGCAGAATGGTACCGACATTGCCAGGATCCTGTATGCGGTCAAGAGCGATATAGAGCGGCGCTACTGCTCCAAAGGTATATGTATGTTCATGGAGCGTGTCGTCATCTCGTATCTTACGCTCCATTACGATAAGGATGCCTTGCGGCGCATCCGTTTCGGATATGGTTCGAAATATCGTATCTGAGACACAATAGATCGGCACATCTGCCGCACATAGCTGTGTAAAAAGCGTTCGTGCACGGGTGGAATTCATTCCCTGCTCTGTAACAAGTACATGATGAATGTTCCAGTCCGATGAGACTGCCATCTCGGCAAGACGCACACCTTCGACTGCAAAGAGGCCTTCTTTTGCTGCTCGGCCTCGTGTATGGACGAGGGCATGTGTAAAACGTATGACTGGATTCGCTGTGCTGGTAATTATCTGTATCTTTTTCATCACAAAAAAATAAGTCCGATGAATCTATTGACTCATCAGACTCCATTCCCTCTTACTGATTTTCCTTCGCCACATTGACGAGTTGGGAAAACGCAGCTATATCAGCGACAGCAAGGTCAGCAAGCATCTTACGATTGACCTCAACCCCTGCTTTCGTCAAGCCCGCGATGAGACGACTATATGAAATACCATTCATCCGAGCAGCAGCATTGATACGCGCGATCCAAAGACGACGGAATGTTCCTTTTTTGGCACGGCGATCACGGCGCGCATAGTAGAGCGCCTTCATTACAGTTTCATTGGCTTTTTTAAACTGTTTGCTGCGTGCTCCACGATAGCCCTTCGCAAGCTTTAATATCTTCTTATGACGACGGTGTGCCGTAACACCGCTCTTAACTCTTGGCATAACGATTCCTCCTCGTTCCTACCCATTCGCCATGGGCTTTTCCTTTTGCCCTGCTTATACGTAGGGAAGCATTTTTCGGATGCGCTTAAAATCCGATGTATCTGCAAGCGCAGCCTTGCGCAGATTGCGCTTACGCTTCGGCGATTTCTTTTCTAGGATATGTCTCTTGTACGCCTTGTTCCGGCGAAACTCTCCGCTTCCAGTTACGGTAAAGCGCTTTGCTGCAGCGCGGCGTGTTTTAATCTTCGGCATCGCCATTTCCTCCTTTATCTTCCTGCTTCGCGGGCTTACTTATCTTCGTCGGCTTCTGTGCCTTCGGTGAAAGAATCATTGTCATATTCTTCCCCTCTAGTTTTGCGCCGCGCTCAATGGTCACAAGATCTCCCAACCGCTCAGAGACGCGCTCAAGCACGACACGTCCGAGTTCCGGATGAGACAGCTCTCTGCCGCGAAACATAATCGTCACTTTGACTTTGTTACCCTCTTCGACGAAGCGAAGTGCATTTTTTAGCTTAACATTGAAGTCATGCTCGTCAATGTTTGGGCGGAGCTTGACTTCCTTAATGCTAATCGTCTTTTGCTTTTTCTTTGCTTCTTTCTCACGCTTTTGCTGCTCGTAACGAAATTTTCCAAAATCCATGATACGGCAGACGGGCGGCTTCGCCTTTGGTGCAACCTCGACCAGGTCGAGATGCTGCTCCTCCGCCATGCGAAGGGCATCGCGCGTCAGCATGATGCCAAGCTGTTCTCCCTCCGCACTGGTGACACGCACCTCACGGATATGGATTTCCTCATTGATTCGCAAAGATTCCCTGCTTATGGCAAGAACACCTCCTGGTTCGGATGCACGCATAAACGCCATCCGGCAATAGAAAAGGGCGGCACGAAGCCACCCTAAAAATACTGTTATTCTACCCAACGCACAATATGCCCGCAGGTGAGAAGCGGTGGCTTCTGCTTGTAACAGAGGACATGGTACCACAGATCCGTATATCTTGTCAATACTCCTGTGCACGTATCGCAACTTTTTCCTGCACAAGTGCGATGAATGCATCCACTGTCATAACAGTACTGTCCTTTTCACCGTATTTACGCAGTGCAACGGTGCCTGTCTCCTGTTCCTGATCACCGACCACGAGTGTATACGGTGTCTTCTTGACTTGACTCTCACGGATCTTGTACCCCGTTTTCTCGTTGCGCTCATCAACGTCGACACGAATCCCAAGATCAAACATCTGCTTCCGCAGACGCTCGGCATATGCTGCATGACGCTCTGTGATCGGCAGAATGCGCACCTGCACGGGGGTCATCCAGACGGGGAATGCCCCCGCGTAGTTCTCGATCAGGATTCCTATGAACCGCTCGACCGAACCGTAGACGACGCGATGCAGCATGACGGGGCGATGCTTTTCTCCGTCCTCACCAATATAGGTGAGATCAAATTTCTCTGGCAGGCTCATATCGAGCTGGATGGTACCGCACTGCCATGTGCGCCCGATGGAGTCGCGCAGATGAAAGTCGATCTTCGGCCCATAGAAGGCACCATCCCCCTCGTTGACCACAAAGTCCAATCCGCGGTTTTCAAGTGCCTTGCGAAGGCCCTCCGTCGCAAGTTCCCACATCTCATCCGAGCCCATCGAGTCCTCTGGGCGTGTGGAAAGCTCCGCCTTATACGAGAGCCCAAAAGTACGGTATACCTCGTCGAAAAGATCTATCGTATTCTGGATCTCACCCTCAATCTGATCGGGGGTCACGAAGAGATGCGCGTCATCCTGTGTAAAGTTGCGCACGCGGAAGAGCCCATGCAGTGCGCCTGAAAGCTCATGCCTATGTACAAGCCCAAGTTCCGCAAGGCGCAGCGGCAAATCGCGGTAGCTGTGCAATTGTGAACGGTAGACGAGCATGCAACCGGGGCAGTTCATCGGCTTGATTGCATAATCCTCGTCGTCGATTTCGGTCGTATACATATTTTCACGGTAGTGGAACCAATGCCCCGAAGTCTCCCAGAGCTTGCGGCTGAGAATCACGGGCGTACTGATCTCCTGATAGCCATAGCGGCGATGCACCTCACGCCAATATGCAAGAAGCGCGTTGCGCAGGAGCATACCATTCGGATGGAAAAACGGGAAGCCCGGCCCCTCCTCGTGTAGGCTGAAAAGATCAAGCTCACGGCCGAGCTTTCGATG
>CALIBA010000071.1 GCA_938045435.1 uncultured Selenomonas sp. | reverse complement strand
ACCAATCGAAATGAGAGCATCGCGCAGGTGATGCTTTTTTATTTTCCAAAAAAGCGAGGAGATACGATGACTGAAGCGAATTTTGTACAGATGCTCCGCAGCGCAGATGCCCGTGTCTTTCGCGTGGGCGGCTGTGTGCGCGATCATTTTCGCGGTGTGCCGGCAAAGGATGTGGACTATGTTCTGACGGGGCTGGATGAGGCGCGTTTTTGCGCACTTTTTCCACATGCGGAAAAGATTGGCAAATCCTTTCCTGTGTATCATGTCCGTGTGGACGGCATGCGGCGCGAGGTCGCCTTTGCACGCAAGGAGCGCAAAACGGGGGCGGGCTATCGCGGCTTTTCCATCGCAGTGGATATTTCGGTGACGATTGAGGAGGATCTGTATCGGCGGGATACAACCATGAATGCGATGGCGCTGGAGCTACCGGAGGGGCGCCTGTTGGATCCCTACGGCGGACGCGCGGATATTATGGCGGGTGTTATCCGCGCCGTTTCCGCACATTTTACCGAGGATCCTGTCCGCGCCCTGCGCGCTGCACGGCAGGCGGCGGCGTTCGGCTATGTGATTGAGCCGCGTACGATTGACTATATGCGCACCTGCGCCGAGGAGCTGCGCACAGAGCCGACGGAACGCTGCATGGCAGAGCTGCGCCATGCACTGCATACGGCGCGGCCTTCTGTGTTTTTCCGCATGCTTTCCGCAGCGGATCTCCTCTGCGTGACATTCCCCGAGCTTCATGCACTGCAGGGGCAGACGCAGCCCACGGACTTCCATCCGGAGGGCGATGCGTTCGAGCACACCATGGCGATGGTCGATGCGGTCGCGGCGCAGACGGCGGATGAGAAAACGCGGTTTGCAGCACTCGTGCACGATCTCGGCAAGGGGCTGACACCAAAGGATCTGCTCCCGCATCATTATGGACACGAAAAAACGGGGCTTGACGCACTCGCTGCATGGAACCGCCGTATGACACTCCCCCATGACTGGCAGAAGGCAGCAGCCTTCGTCATCCGTGAGCATATGCGCGCTCCGCGTCTCGTACATCTGGGCAAGATTGCAGATCTTTTGCTCGGGATTGCATCCTCCGGACTTTCTTTGGAGGAATTTAATATCATCATCCGTGCGGATCACGGTGCGCTGCCGGACTATCTTCGTTGCGGGGAGGTGTATATCGCCGTCATGTGCGCGGTCACGGGCAGACAGGCGCCGTCTGCGCTGCGCGGCGCTGAGATCGGTGCATGGCTGCGCACAGAGCGCATTAGGGTGCTGAAAAAATTCTTGTTGGCAAAGGATGAGGCGTGGTATAATAAAAGGCAGTGCGGAAGAATGCAGCACCGATGAGGAGGGCGTATTGATGGAGAAGATCATTCTGCCGTACCGCGGCAAGACACCCGAGATAGACCCAACGGTATTCATTGCACCGACGGCGGTCGTCATTGGCGATGTGACGATTGGTGCGGGATCGAGCGTTTGGTTCGGCGCCGTTGTGCGCGGCGATTTTCAGCCCATTGTCATCGGTAAGAACACGAACATCCAAGAAAACGCAACCATTCATGTCATGCATGATGTGCCTGTTCATATTGGAGACAATGTGCTCATCGGACACAATGCCGTCGTTCATTGCAATGCGATTGGGAGCAACACGCTGATCGGTATGGGCTCCATTATCATGGGGTATTCTGAGATCGGCGAGAATGTCGTGATTGGTGCGGGAGCGTTTTTGCCGCAGTATAAGAAGATTCCGTCCAACAGCCTTGTATCCGGCAATCCTGCCGAAATTGTACGCGCCCTGCGCGATGATGAGATCGAGGCACTGCAGCATGCGGCGGAAAAATATGCCAATCTTGGCACAGAGTATCAAAAGATCATCGAGGAGTTGAAGTAATGGAAAAAACACTGGTTCTCATTAAGCCGGACGCTGTTGCGGCGCATCATATTGGCGATATTGTAAAAGCTTACGAGGATGCGGGCCTTACGATTCATGCAATGAAGATGATGCAGATGACGGAGCGTATTGCACGCATTCATTATGCGGAGCATCTGGAAAAACCATTCTATGGCGAGCTGTCAGCGTTTATGACATCCGCCCCGCTCGTCGCTCTCGTGCTTGCCGGGGAAAATGCCATTGCACGCGTGCGTGAGCTTCACGGTGCGACGAATCCTGTAAATGCGGCTGAGGGAACCATCCGCAAGCGCTTTGCCAAGGATGGGAGTGAGAATGCCGTGCATGCCTCTGACAGCCCTGAGAGCGCGGCGCGTGAGATTTCTATTTTCTTCAGCGAAACAGAAATTTTCTAAGGAGCCACGGATATTATCCGTGGCTTCCTAAACCGTATGTATTTTATTTTGCAGCAAGGGAGGATTATGATGGGCGTTACAACCAAAACGGGTGATAAGGGACAGACGCGGCTCTTTACAGGGGAGCCGATTGCAAAGGATGATTTGCGGGTCGAGACCTATGGGACGATCGATCAGCTCACGTCGGTGATTGGCATGGCGCGTGCTTTCGCGACCAATCAGCGCGTAAAAGATGATCTCTTTGCCGTACAAAAGCAGCTCGGTATGCTCATGGCAGATTTTGCGAGCCGCGGGCAAAAGCCGATGATTACAGAGGAGATGGTACAGGAGATCGAGGCGGAGATCACCAGCATCGAGGGGAGTCTGCCGCCGCTGACGAAATTCCTCGTTCCCGGGGAAACGCAGGCCGAGGCATTCCTCGACTTCGCCCGGACAACGGCACGCATGGCGGAGCGCCGCGCATGGAGCCTCTCGCGCCGCGGTACGGTGGAGGACGTGGATCTGCGCTATCTCAACCGCCTGTCGGATTACATGTTTATCCTCATGCGTCTTGAGAATCAGGATATTCCAAAGCGGTGAACGCGAAATTTGCGGTACTCGATGGGAGCAGCTTGTTCTTTCGTGCGTTCTATGCCCTGCAGCTCCCGCCGAATGCACGCGGCGTTCATACGAATGCGATACATGGGTTCATCATGATGCTTGTAAAGCTCCTAAAGGAACTGAAGCCGACACATATCGTTATCGCATTCGACAAGAGCCGAACGACTTTCCGCACAGAACTTTATCCGGACTACAAGGGAACGCGCGATAAGACACCGGAGGAACTCCTTGCACAAATTCCTCTGCTGCATGAGTTTGCACATGCTGCTGGCATTGCGTTCATCGAACGCGATGCCTATGAGGCGGACGACATTATCGGCACGCTCGCTGTGCAGGCGGCAGCAGAGGGGGTAGATACGGTTGTCGTGACGGGGGACCGTGATGCACTGCAGCTCATCCGCCCGCAGCTTTCCGTACTCCTGACGAAAAAAGGCATCAGTGACATGCAGTGTTATGATGCCGCAGGATTCGAGGAGGAGTACGGGTTTCCTCCCATACGGCTGATTGACATGAAAGGCTTGATGGGAGACAGCTCGGATAATATCCCGGGGGTGCCGGGCGTAGGGCCAAAGACTGCAACAAAGCTGCTGCTTACATATGGCAGCATCGAAAATGTGCTCGCACATGCAGAGGAGGTGCGCGGCAGGAAACTCAGTGAGGCACTTGCCCTGTACAAGGAGCAGGCGCTTCTCTCCAAGCAGCTTGCGACGATTGCATGCGATGTGCCGCAGCTGCGCTTTGCCCCGGAGGATTTTGTCATGCAGCCGGATGCTCCGGCGCTTGATGCCTTTTGTCAAGCGTACGAACTGCGGTCAGCATGGCGCAGTCTCTCCGGCTATTTGAAATTGTCCCAGGAGGCGGAGCGGGCGCAGAGCATGGAGCAGTCTCTTTTTGCAGAGGAGGATGCCCCGCGCCCCGCGGCGCCCGATCTTTTTGCTGCTGTTCTGGATGTGCAGAGGGATCTGCAGGCGCTTGCTCAGGCAGAGCGCATCGCCGTCAGTGGTGTTTTTGTGGGGAAGGCACCCTTTGTGCATCTTGAGGCACTCGCACTTGTTTTTGCGCATGCGGATACGGGTGCAGAGGAGCGCAGGATCGTGCGCGCTGATGCATCTTGCTTTGCGCAGGTACTCGCGTGCGTAGAGGCGCGTGCGGTCACGCTCTGGGGGGCAAAACGCTACCGACAGGCGGGGTTGTTCGCCCATACAGATATTTTTGACTTAGAGCTTGCGGATTATCTGCTGTCCCCCGAGGAGAGCAGACGGACGATAGAGCGCACGGCATTTACCTGCCTTGCGCATGGGGAAGTACCCTCTGCCCCATCTGCAGAGGAGGAGCATGCCGTGTATGAGGCGGTTCTTGCGGCGTGCCTTCAAGCGCCGATGCGGGATGCTCTTGTTGGAGCGGGACTGTGGGCGCTTTACTCCGATGTGGAGCTGCCATTGGTCCCTGTACTCGCGGCAATGGAGCAGACGGGGGTATATGTCAACCGCACGGCGCTTGCGCGGGAACGCGATGCTGCCGGCACACATATCGAAGCACTTGCGCAGGAGATTTATACATGCGCGGGGATGCAGTTCAATATCAGTTCGCCCAAGCAGCTCGGAGAAGTGCTGTTTGAGCATCTTGGGCTGAAGGCAGAAAAGCTCAAAAAGACCAAGACGGGCTACTCGACGAATGCCGAGACCCTTGAGGCGCTGCGCGGGCAGCATCCGATCGTTGCGCTGGTTTTGCAGTATCGTATGTGGAGCAAGCTGCGCTCGACCTATCTGGAAGGAATTGACATGCTCATCCATCCAGATACGGGGCGCGTCCATACAAGTTTCAACCAGACTGTGACGGCGACGGGGCGGCTCTCCAGCTCCGACCCG
>CALIBA010000070.1 GCA_938045435.1 uncultured Selenomonas sp. | reverse complement strand
CTTTCTGCTGGCAGGAGAGGAGCCATACTATACAGCACGTGCAGAGGCGGCCATTCTGCGGCATCTGCTGGGCAATCCCGAAGATGCCGCAGATGCGCTCATCCGCTATGAGGAGATGCCGCCCATCGACATGCTGATGGAGTCACTTGAAACCATTCCCTTCTTCACGGACAAGATCGTCGTTCTCGTGCACGATGCCGCGCTCTTTCGCGCCGGAAAGAAACAAGAGGAGGAAAATTCTGCCCCCGCCCCCAAGGACAGTGCTGCGGATGCACTGTCTTCCCTGCTCTCTGATCTTCCGCCAACGACCTACGTCATTTTTACGCTCGGCGCAAAGCCCGACAAGCGGCGAAAGATTTACCGCACCGTCGAAAAGGTCGGTCGCGTTCTGGAATCCGAGGCTGTGCGCGCGTGGAACGTCGATCATTGGCTCAGTGAGCGCCTACGCGAGATGCGGCGCAGTATGCACCCAAAAGCGCGTGCATTTTTTCTCAATGTCGTCCGTATAATGCCGACGATTTCCCTGACGTTTCTCGACCGCCAGCTTGAAAAACTCGCGCTGTATACAGACCGTCCAGAGTTCTCGGAGGAGGACCTCACGCGTGTCTTTTCAGACCTGCCCGAAGTATCGGTCTTTGCCCTGCTGGATGCTGTGAGCGCACAGGAGAGTGCGCGCGCCCTCATGCTCCTTGCCCGCTGCAGAGCCGACGGCGTACACTTTACCGTGATGCTCACCCTCCTCGTGCGCCACGTCCGCCAGCTCTGGCAAGCAAAACGTCTCCTCGCGTGCGGAACACCGCCAAAAAGCCTTGGCAAGGCACTCGGCGTTCCCCCGTTCATCGGAGAAAAGCTCGGTCATAGTGCGCTTTCCTTTCACGAGCGTACATTTTCGGACGCGATACTCGCCCTCGCCGATGCCGACTACCTGCTCAAAACAGGACAAGCGGGCGATGAGCTGCTCGAAGATATTGTGATTCGGCTCTGCATGAAATAGATTGGTATGGACTGCAAGCTGAATTGAGCCGTGCTCCCTGAAGTCGTACAGAGAAGAAAGGAGATCTCTTTCATATGAGAAAATGGGTTGTTATCTACTCCTCCGTGACGGGAAATACAAAGGAAATCGCCGCGGAAATCGCCGCAGAGGCAGGCGCCGAAAGTTTTCGTGTGCAGGATGCACCTGCGGATCTCTCTGACTATGATGTCGTTGCACTCGGCTATTGGCTGCGGCGCGGCGGTCCCGATGATCTCATGCGCGCGCATCTGCCACGCATTACAGGGTCGCGCGTCGTCCTCTTTCAGACGCATGGCACGGATGTCGGCTCTGAGCACGCCGTAACTTCCTTTGCGCGTGCAGCCTATCTCCTCGGCGCAGATTGTGAGATTCTCGGTACGTTCTCTGTACAGGGAAAGCTTGCCCCGGCGCTCATTGAACGGCGCAAAAAATCTGACCCCAACGATACTCACATGAGCCCTGAGGCACAAGAACGCTGGCAGCGTGCGGCATCACATCCGGATGCAGACGACCGTGCAGCAGCGCGGACGTTCGTCCGCAAAATGGAACATAAGATGGATCTCCTCGAAAAATTCCAAAAGGCGCAGGAGACGCGTAAAAACAAGGCGAAAACGTAAACTTCCTAAAAAGTATAGTTTTATAGGAAATGAGGCGTTCGCGCGGCGCATGCGGCAGCCCGTCATAGAGAGCAAAGCGACTCTGCGTGTATACCTTGACGAATCGCATGCAATCTCCTATAATGTCTTTATCTTTTTTACATATTTTTAAGGAATCATGAGAACTGGGGGAATTTCCATGACATTTGGAGGCAAAGCACTCCGGCTCGCGGCTCTTGCCGCCTGTACGGCTCTTTTCGGCGCCGCACTCACCGGATGCGGAGACAATAAAGCGACATCGGATGAGATTCGCATTGGTGCGAACTTCGAGATGACGGGCAATACGGCGAACTACGGCGCCTCGACACTCGAGGGGCTGAAACTCGCCGTCAAGGAGGCCAATGAGGCCGGCGGTGTAGGCGGCAAAAAGATTGTACTCATCGAGGCGGACAATAAGTCGGATGCGGCAGAATCCGCCAACGCCGCAACAAAACTCATCTCCGACGACCATGTGCGTGCCATCATCGGACCTGCGACGACGGCGAACGTCATCGCGCAGTCACAGATCGCATCAGATAACAAGGTGCCCGTCATTGCACCGGATGCGACAGCGGTCGATGTGACGGTTGAAAACGGGACGGTCAAGCCGTGGATTTTCCGCAGCTGCTTCATCGACCCGCAGCAGGGCGATGTCATGGCAAAATTCGCCCTTGATACGCTCAAGGCCAAGACGGCGGTCATCTATCTCGACAACTCCACAGACTACTCCAAGAGCCTTGCACAAGTCTTTGAAAAGGTCTTTACCGCAGGCGGCGGACAAGTGCTGATGACCGAGGCATATCTGGCAAAGGATCAGGATTTCAAGGCAACGCTGACACGTCTGCGCGCAGCGAATGCGGACGTGGTTTTCGTCCCGGGCTACTATGAGGAAGTCGGCAAGATCATCAAGCAGGCGCGCGAGATTGGCATTACCGCTCCCATCATCGGCACAGACGGCTGGGATGATCCGAAGGTCGGCGAGCTTTCCGGTGCGGCTGCCCTCAACAACACCTTCTTCAGCACACACTACTCCGAGAAGGATGATTCGGTACGTCCGTTCCTTGAGGCGTTCAAAAAGGAATACGGTCGTATGCCGAACGTCTTCGCCGCACTCGGTTATGACGCAGGAAAACTCCTCGTCGATGCGCTCAAGCGTGCAGGCTCCGATGATCCGGAAGCCATCCGCAAGGCCATCGAGGACACAAAGGATCTCATTGTCGGTACGGGAACCATCACAATGGATGCCCATCACAACCCGATCAAGCAGGCGGTCGTCCTTGAAAACAAGGACGGCGACCGCATCGTCGTGGCAAAGATTATGCCGAGCATGGACTAATCCATCGGACGCAGTCAAGCCAAAGAGCCGCAGCACTTGCGGCTCTTTTTCAATCACCTTATGGGAGGCATTTCTATGGAGTTTATCCAACAGATTTTGCAGCAGCTCATCAACGGTATTTCGCTCGGCAGCATCTATGCGCTGATTGCTCTCGGCTATACGATGATCTACGGCATCATCAAGCTCATCAATTTTGCGCACGGTGATATTTACATGGTCGGCGCATACCTTGGTTTTTATGCCATCACGCTCGGCATCCCCATCGTCCCTGCAATTTTGATCTCCATGGCGGTCACGTCCTGTCTCGGCGTGGTGGTGGAGCGCCTTGCCTATCGACCGCTGCGTCATGCGCCGCGCATTTCCGTGCTCATCACGGCGATTGGCATGTCGTTTTTCCTGGAATATACCATGATGGCGCTCGTTTCCCCAACACCGCGCACATTCCCCGCAACCATCAGCGATGTGTCGTTCGATGCGGGTGGTCTTATCATCAGCGGACAGCAGCTCCTCATCATGGGTGTGACGTTCCTACTCATGATCATTCTCACCTATATCGTGCGCAGAACGAAAATCGGCAAGGCGATGCGCGCTGCCTCCTATGATACCGAAGCCGCACAGCTCATGGGCATCAACGCGGATCGCATCATATCGATCACGTTTGCCATTGGCTCCGCACTCGCAGCCGTTGCAGGCGTCCTCATCGGTATTTACTACAACGCCATCGACCCTCTGATGGGCCTGATGCCCGGTATCAAGGCATTCGTCGCAGCGGTCTTCGGCGGCATCGGCAGCCTGCCGGGCGCAGTCTTTGGCGGAATCGTGCTTGGCATCGTCGAGGCTTTCATCTCCGGGCTTGGCCTTTCGATGTTCCGCGATGCGGCCGCATTTGCCATTCTCATTCTCGTTCTGCTGCTGCGTCCGGCGGGAATCTTTGGCAAAAATGTAAAAGAAAAAGTATAAGGAGGGCAGCGCATGAATGTCTCACAGAAAAACGATCTGAAAATCCTCATTTTTGCCCTCATCCTCTATGCTGTCATTATGGGAATGACCAGTGCCGGTCTGCTCAGTGCGTTTTGGCAGCTGAACCTCATCTTTGCCGGCATCAACATCATCCTTGCGGCAGGGTTGAATCTCATCAACGGATATACGGGACAGTTCTCCCTCGGTCATGCAGGCTTTATGGCTGTCGGTGCCTATGTTGGCGTGGTGTTGACAACGAACTTTCACGTGAATTTCCCATTGGCACTCATCGCCGGCGGCACAGCTGCGGGACTGCTCGGTGCACTCATCGGGCTGCCGACCCTGCGCCTGCGCGGGGACTATCTGGCGATTGCAACACTTGGTCTTGGCGAAATCGTCCGCATCGTCATCATCAATGTCCCATACGTCGGCGGGGCCGCCGGCTTTAAGGGAATCCCCCATCTGACGAATTTTACATGGGTGTTTTTCATCATGCTCGGGACGCTCTTTATCATCAAGAATTTTGTGAACTCGCGTCATGGCCGCGCCTGTCTTGCCATCCGCGAGAACGAAATCGCGGCGGAAGCAATGGGCATCTACACGACCAAGTACAAAGTGCTCGCCTTTACCATGGGTGCGGCGTTTGCGGGTGTTGCCGGCGTGCTCTTTGGACACAATATGTATATCCTGAACCCATCCTCATTCACCTTCATGCAGTCCTTCAACATCCTCATCATGGTCGTCATGGGCGGCCTCGGCTCCATGACAGGTTCGGTCGCGGGAGCGCTCGTTGTGACATTCCTCTCCGCCGCGCTCGCAAGCTTTC
>CALIBA010000069.1 GCA_938045435.1 uncultured Selenomonas sp. | reverse complement strand
ATCTCCATTTACTGTGTGATAAACTTGTTGCGTCTCTCATTGAGAAGCGCCTCCTATGCTATTCTTCATTTGTGGTTGTCAAGCCACTTCTAGTTTAGCATAGGAGGCGCATCCTTTTCTATAAGATTTTTCTCTCCCCCCAATTGAACTGGAGGATTTATCATGCCTATTCGGCGAGCATAGAAACAGCCTCATTTCTCCAAAAACGAGAAACGAGGCTGAACATTTCATCACATCATGGCAAAAGCGCCAAACAAGGTTAATACACCGCAAAAATCCGTACTTCCTTAGGTCTGACTTTTCGGAGTACGGTGTTTCTCATGCCCTACTGTTCAATTCACCGCTTCAAAGAGCCCCCGTTTGTCGCGATCACGTCCTTATACCAGTGAAACGACTTCTTGCGGTACCGCGCGAGCGTTCCCGCCCCGTCGTCGTTGCGATCCACATAGATGAACCCGTAGCGTTTGCTCATCTCTGCCGTCGACGCACTGACGAGGTCGATGCAGCCCCATGTCGTATAGCCCATAACGGGCACTCCGTCCGCGATTGCCGCCTCCACCTGCACGAGGTGGTCACTGAGATAGTCAATGCGATAGTCGTCCGCGACCGTCATGCCGCCCGCACCGTCCGAGACGAGCACATCCTTCGCCCCAAGCCCGTTTTCCACGATGAAGAGAGGCTTCTGCCAGCGGTCATAGTAGCGGTTGAGCACAAGTCGCAGTCCCTGCGGGTCGATCTGCCAGCCCCACTCACTCGCCGTGAGGTACGGATTCTTTTTCCCGCCGAGGATGTTGCCGCCGCCCGACTCACCGCCCGCCCCCTCACAGATGCTGACATAGTAGCTGAACGAGACGAAGTCCACCGTGTGCTCCCGCAACAGGTGCAGCTCCTCCTCCGTCGCACGGATCTCGATGCCGTTCTCGCGGAAATAGCGTTTCATATAGCCGGGGTAAATGCCGCGTACGTGCATATCGCCGAAAAAGTCGTTGAAATGCTCTGCCCGCATGACGGCGATCATGTCGTCGGGGGCGGGTGTCAGCGGATACGTCGGCATCGCAAGGATCATGCAGCCGATCTGTGCCTCAGGGATGAGCTCATGCCCGATCTTCGTCGCGAGCGCCGAGGCAACGAACTCATGATGGCACGCCTGATAGAGGTCTTGGAGCGACAGCTCCGATTTCGGTGTCAGAATCCCGCCTGAGAGCAGCGGCTCGTGCAGCACGGAGTTGATCTCGTTAAACGTCAGCCAGTATTTCACCTTGTCGCGGTAACGCGTAAAGATCGTCCGCACATACCGCTCGTAGAAGCCGATGAGGTCGTGACTCATCCAGCCTTTGTACGTCTGCGCGAGATGGAGCGGCGTCTCGTAGTGCGAGATCGTCACGAGCGGCTCAATGCCGTATTTCCGGCACTCGTCGAAGAGATCGTCGTAGAACTGCAGCCCCGCCTCATTCGGCTCCGCATCGTCGCCGTTCGGATAGATGCGGCTCCACGCAATCGACGTGCGAAACACCTTGAACCCCATCTCGGCGAAGAGGGCGATGTCCTCCTTGTATCGATGATAGAAGTCGATCGCCGTAAGTTTCAGATTGTCCGCCGTCGGCTCTGCAGTCGGTGCGCCCGTGATGCCGCACGGCATGATATCCTGTATATCGATCCCCTTGCCGTCCAAATTGTATGCGCCCTCGCACTGATTTGCCGCGACCGCACCGCCCCAGAGGAAGCCCTTCGGAAATGCCATATCGTGCTCCTTTGCCGCTCGATGGCAGCACGTGCCATATATTGTTTTACGCCAGTTCGACGCCGTTGTCCTGTGCGAGCTTGCGGATGATCAGCTCGGGCAGCTCCGCCGCCTTGGCGACAGCCGCCGGATCCGTCCCCGTGCGCAGGAGGTTCAGCGCCACGCTGATCACGCCCTGCTTGCGCCCGCGGAACTCCCCCTCGCTGATGCCCTCCGCCTTGCCCGCCTCTTTGCCTTTCTCCCACGCAGTCTGAAGATCCGCCTCATAGCCCGCACGCATCGCCTCTACGCGCTGCGCACTCATCGAACGAATCAATTCTCCCACATTTGTCTCGCTCATCGCTCGTCCCATCCTTTCTGCTCTCCATACGGCAATACACAAGTTTTCCAGTCCATCCTGCACCTTATGCAAAAGAAACGTGCGGCGGCGGTATATGCTTTTCTGTCGCTGCTGTTCCCGCTTGCTCATCACAAGACGAAGACAAGTCCTGTGCCGCCAGTTCCTCCTGAAACCACCCCTCAAGGGCGTCATATTCGCGCTTGAAGGCAGGATCTTTCATCTTCTCTTTGTGGTATTCCGCAAATGTCATCACGACGGATTCCTCCTTCGATAATCCTCTCGGTACTCTTTGGCACGCGCGATTTCCTGCGGCGGGGTCTGCTGCGTTTT